>JANQOD010000217.1 GCA_028289745.1 Allomuricauda sp.
TTTGGCCGATGGCAAGGATGTCACCGGGGTGGTCGTACGCAACAACACCTCTAAAAGGGCCACCATCACCGATTTTGAGGGCAATTTCACCATGCCCGTCCGGTTGAACGATACCCTGGTGTTTCTGGCCGTGCAGTTCAAGAGCAGGGTGCTGCCGATCACCTCTTCGGTCATCGACGCCGATTTTGTGAACGTTCCGTTAGAAGAGTTCGTGAACGAGCTTGACGAAGTGGTGGTAAGGCCTTTTGACCTTTCGGGCGACCTTTCAAAGGATGCCGAAAATTTGGAATTGCCGCAAGATGTCAGTGCAGAGACTTTGGGGCTGCCCAATGCGCAACGGAAGATTCCGACGCAAAGCGAAAGAAAGTTACGGGAAGCCTCAAGCATGCAAATGACCGCTGGAGGAAGTGCTTTTGGTTCGGGTGGTGGCTTATCGCTCAACCCGATCATAAATGCCTTGACCGGTCGCACCAAAATGTTGAAAAATCGGGTGGCCATCGATAAAAAAGATGCGCAGACGCAACGCGTGCAACGAAGCGTTGCCGATTCGCTCTTTATAGTGGTACTAAAGGTTCCAAAAGACCGTATTGCCAGTTTTATGTATTTCTGCGAAGCCGACCCAAGCTTTGAGGACATACTCAATACCAATGACGAATTGAAGCTATGGCAGTTTATGATCGACAAAAGTGTCGTGTATCGAAAGAACAATGGATTGGAGTAGGTTTGTTAGAAGTTAGAAGTTAGAAGTTAGAAGTTGGAAGTTGGAAGTTGGAAGTTGTACCCTGCCCACTGCGCACTGGCCTACTGCGCACTGGCCTACTGCCACTGCCTACTGCGCACTGCCCACTGCCTACTCCCTACTGCGCACTGGCCTACTCCCACTGCCCACTGCGCACTGCCTACTCCCTACTGCGCACTGTCCTACTCCCACTGCCTACTCCCTACTGCGCACTGGCCTACTCCCACTGCCTACTGCGCACTGTCCTACTGCCACTGCCTACTGCGCACTGTCCTACTGCCCCCTGATCACAAAAACCCATAAACAAAAAAGTGGCATACAGTTTGCTTACTTTTGCTTGATTAAAACGATGAGCGTGAATTTGATAAAAAACGGGATTTTGGCTTTGGCCCTTTTGCTTTGCTTGGCATTCACCGAGGCCCATGAGTTCTATTTGAGTGTCACCAACGTGAATTATTCCCAAAAAGACGATGCGCTGCAGATCACCAGTCGAATCTTTATCGACGACCTTGAAAAAGTCTTGGAAGAACGTTACGGGGTAGATCCTGAACTGGCTACAAAGAAAGAGGCAGAATGGGCAGATGAGTACATTGAAAAGTATTTGAAGACCAAGTTTTCGTTGCAGTTGGACGGGCAGACCCTGCCTTTCGAATTCTTGGGAAAAAGATATGACAACGATGTGATTATCTGTTATCTGGAAGTGGCGCAGGTAAACCTTTCCGAGCGTAGATCAATAGCGGTTCAGAATAAGGTGTTGACCGATTTGTTCGAAGAACAGCAGAATATCGTCCACATCAAAATAGCGGGCAAAAAAAAGAGTTTTGTGCTTATAAAAGAGAATAATAAAGGAATGTTAAATTTGTGACCTTTTCTTACCGTTCCATTCAAAAAGAAGTATTTTTCGCGGCCATAAAATACAGTATAATGATGAAATTCAAGTATTGTTTTGCTTCCATCCCATTTCTTTTTGCCGTGGCATTGGTCGCGCAAGAAGAAGAGCAAAAAGAAGAGCGTAAACCAGGTCATTATAACCAGAGCAGGTTCAAACAGCTCTATGAAGAGTTTTCGACCCCCAATACCTATCGTTCGGCCACGGGCAAACCAGGCCCTGATTACTACCAACAACAGGCCGATTACGTCATGAACATTGAGCTTGATGACAAAAATGCCAAAATTTATGGTGAAGAGACCATTACCTACCACAACAATTCGCCTGACGACCTTGAGTTCTTATGGGTGCAATTAGATCAAAATGTAAGGGCGAAAGATTCAAAATCACCCTTGAGAGATGGGGGTGGGGTAACCTTGACATATCGTACGAGTTCTTTTGCAAAAAAGTATTTGACCAAACCTTTTGATGGCGGCTTTAACATAGAGCACGTAAAAGATGCCAATGGTAGGCCATTGTCGTATACCATTAACCAGACCATGATGCGGATCAACACTCCACAGGCGCTAAAAAGTGGGGAGAAAATCTCGTTTTCCATCAAGTGGTGGTACAACATTCCCGAACATACGGTAAACAGGGCACGCTCAGGTTATGAACATTTTTCGAAAGATGGTAACAATGCCTATGTGATCGCCCAGTTCTTTCCGAGAATGGCCGTTTACAGTGATGTGGAAGGATGGCAGAACCACCAGTTCTGGGGAAGGGGTGAGTTTGCGCTTCCTTTCGGCAATTATGAGGTGAACATCACCGTACCCGCCGATCATGTACTCGATGCCACGGGTGTACTTCAAAATCGCAAGGAAGTCTACACCAAAGAAATGATGAAACGTTACGCGCAGGCAAAAAAATCATATGACAAGCCGGTCATCATCGTAACACAAGCAGAAGCGGAAGAGGCTGAAAAGGGTTTCTCGGAAAAGAAAAAAACGTGGAAATTCAAGACCGAACCCGGCAAAATGGTGAGGGATTTTGGCTTTGCCACCTCTAGAAAGTTCATTTTGGATATGCAGGCCGTCAACATTGGCGGCAAAGACGTCATGGCGGTATCGATGTATCCGAAGGAAGGTAACCCGCTGTGGGAAGAGTTTTCCACAAAAGCGGTGGTTCAGACCTTGCAAACGTATTCAAAGCACACCTTTGACTACCCCTACCACAAGGCGATTTCGGTACATGCCAAGAGACAAGGTATGGAATATCCCATGATCTGTTGGAACTATGGCCGCCCGAATGAAGACGGCACGTATTCAGATAGGGTCAAATATGGCATGATCAGTGTCATCATTCACGAAGTGGGGCACAATTTCTTCCCGATGATCGTGAATTCCGATGAACGCCAATGGGGCTGGATGGACGAAGGCCTTGATACCTTTATGCAATATTTGACCGAGCAAGAGTTTGGCAAAAACTTCCCGGAAGTGGTCGCCCCGAATGAAAAGTATCCTTCGAGACGTGGTGAGGCGGCCAAGATCGTTCCCTATATGGCCGGTGACCAAAATCATATTTCGCCCATTATGTCGAATCCGGAGAATGTCTATCAACTGGGGCCAAATGCCTATGCCAAACCTGCCACTGCCCTGAATATTCTACGCGAGACGGTAATGGGCAAAGAATTGTTCGACCATGCCTTTAAAACCTATGCACAACGCTGGAAATTCAAGCATCCGACACCTGAAGATTTCTTTAGAACGATGGAAGATGCCTCTGCCGTAGACCTTGATTGGTTCTGGAGAAGCTGGTTCTATACGACCGATTATGTGGACATTGGGATAAAAGAGGTCAAAAAGTATTATGTGACCGACAGACCCATCAAGGCAATGCGAGAGTACATGGCGGCAAGAAATTTGACCGAGGCCGATCTGTTTCCTTTGGTGTATTTGGCCGAAGAGAACAGTGAAGACTACGATGAACTGTTGAAAGGTAAACAGCCATCTGATACTTCGACCACTTTAAAGGAATATATGATGGACAATATGACCCCTGAAGAAAGGGCCCAGGTCAAAGAACCCAAGTATATCTACGAAGTGACCTTTGACAAGCCAGGAGGCATACCGATGCCCTTGATCGTCGAGTACAGTTATGCCGATGGCACAAAAGAGAACGTGACCTACCCACCAGAGATTTGGAGAAAGAACGATGCCGAGGTGAAGAGGGTCATTTCTTCTGAAAAAGAATTGGTGGGCATAACCATAGACCCGAAGCTTGAAACTGCAGATATCGATACCACGAACAATGCTTGGCCGATGGAAGAGCAGAAGTCTGATTTTGACCAGTTCAAAGAAAAGGTAAAAGGAAAATAAGGTACTGACCTTGATAAATGGGCCCCGTGTTTTCACGGGGCTTTTTGTTTGTACCGATAACTTCTCACTATATTTGTGTATGTATTTTTTGTTTATCAGCGGAGCAGAAATTTTCTTCATCCTCTTCATCGTGGTGATGGTCTTTGGCGCCGATAAGATTCCCGGTATCGCCAAGGGCTTGGGCAAGGGCATGCGCCAGTTGCGTGATGCTACCGATGATATCAAAAGAGAGATTCAAAAAAGTGCTGAAAAACAGGGGATCGACACCGATTTTACCAAAGACATACGCGAAGAGCTTAACGAGGTGAAGAAGAATGTTGACGAAGTCACAGGTTCTATCAAAAGAAAATAACCTCGATGCTCGAAGAACTGTTGCAATGGGATCGCGATACTTTTGTCTATCTTAACGGCCTGGGCATTGAAGAATACGATGCTTTTTGGTCTATCGTGACCCATATTTCTACTTGGATTCCGCTTTTTTTGCTTTTCGGCTACCTATTGGTATCCAAATACGGTAGGCAAGAAGGTCTTTATCGAATATTGACCGTTCTTTTGATGGTGGCCTTGGTGCTTGCCATTACCAATTTAACCAAAGAATGGGTGGGGCGATTACGGCCCAACAATGATACCAAAATCAATACGTTGATCCGTATTTTACAGCGTCCGGGTGATTACAGTTTTTTTTCAGGTCATGCCGCGACATCATTTTCTATTACCCTGTTGGTATTTCTTTTTCTAAAAAGAAGATTGAGATGGGCGGCCCTGTTTTTTGCTTGGCCCATACTGTTTTCAATGAGCCGTATTTTTGTGGGTGTTCACTATCCCATCGATATTTTGACGGGCATGTTTTTTGGCCTGTCATCGGCCTTTTTATTTTATCGCCTGCACCCTCTGCTCAGCGCACTCTACTCAAGGTTAACCCATCGCGAACAGGTAAGATGACCGTTTCAAACCGAGCGTCTTCTTTCAAACGCTTGTTGTATTCAAGAAGTGCTTTTGTGGCCTTATCAGATTTTACCAAAGGCTCGATTACCTTGCCCGACCAGAGTACATTGTCAGATAAGATGATGCTTCCAGGTCGTACTTTGGGCATTACTATGTTGAGGTATTCGTTATAGCTTTTTTTTTCTGCATCGATGAACACCAGATCAAAAACCTCCTCCATTTTCGGAATGATTTTCAAGGCATCGCCGATATGCTGTACAATTTGTTGCCCATAGGGGCTTCTATCAAAGTATTTTCGCTGCATTTTCGTCAGTTCTTCATTGACCTCGATGGTGTGCAACGTACCGTCAGAGGTCAGTCCTTCCGCCAAGCAAAGGGCCGAGTAGCCCGTATAGGTACCGATTTCCAAAATGGTTTTTGGGGCGATGATCTTTGACAAGAAACTGAGCACACGCCCTTGGTAATGCCCGGTGATCATGCGGGGCCGAACGACCTTTAGATGGGTCTCGCGGGCCAATTGCTTCAATAATTGGGGTTCTTCTTCAGAATGAGCGTCGATATATTCTTCAAGTGTTTCCGATAAAAAATGCATGACCGCTTTTTTTTGCAAAAATATCGAATTAAGGCTACTTTGGTGGTGAATCGATTTTGTTGCACGATATGAAAAATTTGATCATCCGTGATGCGGTATTAAATGATGTGCCCCTTCTCAAACGGTTTGAGCAAGAACTTATAAAGGCCGAAAGACCCTTTGATCCCTGCATCAGACCCGATCCGGTCAGCTATTATGATTTGAAAACGTATGTCGCCGATGACACCGTTAAAGTAGTGGTAGCGGTCATTGACGGTGAAATTGTAAGCTCTGGCTATGCATTGGCAAAAAAAGCACGACATTACCTAGACCATGAAGATTACGCCTATTTGGGCTTTATGTACACCAAGCCAGGGTTCAGGGGCAGGGGCATCAACCAAGAAATCATCAAGAATTTAAGGGAATGGAGCCTCGCGAAAGGCCTTAACGAAGTACGGTTGACCGTTTATGACGACAATCTGCCCGCTATCAGGGCCTATGAAAAAAAGGGATTTAAAAAACATATCGTAGAAATGCGAATGGTTTCAGATGGGTAGATGACGTAAATTTGCCAAAAGATCGACCATGACATTTGAAAATACACTCGCCTTTGCCCGAGATTTTGATGAACATGATGCGCTGAAGGCCTATCGAGAGCAGTTTCACTTTCCGCAGGTAAATGGGAAAGATGTCATTTATTTCACTGGAAATTCTCTGGGGCTCCAACCCAAGCGTACCCAAAAATATGTTGATGATATCATGAAAGACTGGCGTGAATTGGCCGTAGAAGGCCATTTTTATGCCGAAAAACCGTGGTGGGACTATCATGAGCGCTTGGCCAGACCTTTGGCCAAAGTAGTCGGTGCAAAGCCTGAAGAGGTATCGGTGATGAACACCTTGACCGTTAACCTACATTTTTTAATGGTCTCGTTCTATCGCCCGACAACAAAACGGTTCAAGATTATCTGTGAAGAAAAAGCCTTTCCTTCAGATCAATATATGTTGCAGAGCCAGGTACGGTGTCATGGCCATGACCCAGCTAAGGCAATTGTAACGGTCAAAAAAAGGGAAGGGGAGCATTTTTGGAGAACCGATGATGTGCTCAAGGCAATTGCGGAAGTAGGAGATGGCCTTGCCCTGGTACTTATAGGCGGTGTCAATTATTACAATGGGCAGGTATTCGATATGGCCGAAATCACCAAAGCAGGCAAGGCGGCCGGTGCAATGGTGGGCTGGGATTTGGCGCACGCCGCAGGCAATGTCGAGTTGAAACTGCATGATTGGAACGTTGATTTTGCCGCTTGGTGCAGTTATAAGTACATGAACAGTGGGCCGGGCAATGCCTCTGGTATTTTTGTGAACGAAAAACACCTTCAGAAGATCGATATACCACGTTTTGAAGGCTGGTGGGGCACCAAGAAGGAAACGCGGTTTCAAATGAAACCTGAATTCGAGCCCATTGAAACCGCTGATGCCTGGCAAGTAAGCAACCCATCCGTATTATCACTGGCCCCTTATCTGGCCTCACTCGAGCTTTTTGACGAGGTGGGCATGCCCGCCCTGATACAAAAACAAAAAAAGTTGACGGCCTATCTAGAGTTCATTTTGAAGGAGGTCGATAGAGAAGTGGAAAGCACTTTTGAGATCATCACACCAGGGGCCAGGGGCTGCCAACTTTCTGTATTTCTGCACGGTGAGGGCAGGGCACTCTTTGATTACCTTATGAAAAAAGGCGTAATTGTAGATTGGCGCGAGCCCAATGTCATACGATTGGCACCGGCACCTTTTTATTGTTCTTATGAGGATATGTTTCGCTTCGGACATATTTTAAAGGAAGGAATCTTGTCAAAATGAGTTAGTTTAGCGCTTTTTTAACCACCGGCCATGAGGTCTTTACGACTGATTCTTTCCAATCCACGTTATTTTGCCCCTGCATTTGTCTTTGCCAGCCTGAACATTTGGTTCGGTACTTGGGCCATATACATTCCATCCGTAAAGGAAAAATTGCAGATCGATAAGGCTGAACTGGGGTTTGCCATCTTTTTTCTTTCGTTGGGCGTTTTTACGGTTTTTCCGATCGCCTCAAAGATCATCAATAGATTGAGAGTGGGCAGGGCTACTTGGATAGGAGTGGCGATGTGCAGTATTTTTGCGATTTTTCCACTTTTGGCACCCAATTATCATCTGTTGTGCGCCTCGTTGTTCTTTTTTGGGGCCTCAAACGGATTTTTAGATATTTCGATGAACACTTTGGTCACTGAAATCGAAAAGGAAGACCAACAGAACTTCATGTCTGCCATGCACGGTTTTTTCAGTTTGGGAGGGGTCGTTGTGGGCCTGGGCAGTCTTTTGATGCCCTTGATCGACAATCCGCCATTGCATATGGCCCTGACCATAGCCTTGGTCTTTTTGATCAATTTTTCACTGCGGAACAACTATCTACGTATCGAGGCGGCAGCCATTGAAAAAGAACCCTTTAGCCTCAAACTCTTTAGACCATTGCTTATTCTGGGGATTATTTCATTTGTAAGTATGGGTAGTGAGGGGGCCATTGTGGATTGGAGCGGACTTTATTTGAAGGAAATCACCTTGGCCCCTGAAGCACTCATCGGGGCAGGATTTTTGGCCTTCTCGACAGCCATGACCCTAGGGCGCTTTCTGGGCGATGGCATCAGTCAACGTATTGGCTCCATAAAAATAGTCGTTCTCGGGGCTTTGGTGGCCCTTGTGGGGTATATTTCCGTGCTGTGTGGCAATACCTTGTTGGCCATTGTCGGTTTTGCCCTAAATGGTCTCGGTTTTTCGGTCATGGTTCCTGAGCTTTTCAGGATCGGGGGCAATGTAAAAGGTGTTGAATCTTCACAGGGGGTGGCCTTTATCGCGGGCAGTGGCTATTCGGGATTCTTATTGGGCCCCGTCATTCTGGGCTTTATGGCCGAAGAATTTTCATTGAAAACGAGCTTTTGGGCTTTGTTGGGCTGTACGGCCCTGATTCTGGTGGCCACTTCAGTGATGGGGAGACGAAAATGATCCAACAAAACATTGCTTTACTTTATGGTCACACCGGAAAAATAGAGATTGAAAACCTCCCCATCTTTCTTATGGTCCATGGCCAATTTGAGACCGTTGATTTCTTGATAGTTTTCCCATGTGGTGGTCATTGAGGGGTCTGTTTGGTTACCTTTTCTGAAAACCCATTCACGAATGAGATAATCATCACCAAAATAGAAATCGTAAGCGTCGCCAGGGGTATACCCGCCTTTACTGCCATAGACAATGGTCAATTTTTGCATGGGTTGACCGCTGATCGGTGCAATGGCATCGGGGTAATGTTGGTGGTCAAAATTGTACGAATCCCATAGTAAGTTGAAAGGGGCCAACAGCCAATAACGGTCGTTGATGAAACCTGCATTGATCTTGTGGGCGATACTGTCCATTTGTTTCCGATGGTACATCAGGGTATCAGTGCCCGAAATGGAGGTCACTCGATTGCTCTTGGGTCGCCAGGCCCATGAACGCTCAAAATGGGTCGAATCCCTATCCACATTAAAGGTAAACCGAATTTCATCTACGTTGTTCCAATCATCATAGCCATGGGCAGCGGCGATTTTTTCAAGGATGGATTTTTGGGGCACAACATTTTCTTTCTTCTGTTTTTTGTCGGTTTTACAGGCCAAAAATCCCAATAAAAAAAACAAGAAAAGGTATTTTGAAAAGCGCATGTCCATTTTTGTTCAAAGATAGGTCGTTTTGACTATATTGCCCTAGACCTCTTTTAAAGACCAGTATAAAAAGTGACTTTTCTCAAAAGACTGTTTCTAATCTTAATAAGCAACCAATCAAATCAGTCATTGGAGAAAGAAGACCCGTTTGGCCATTTGTCAGATGAGCAATTGGTGGCAAAAATCGTGGCCAAAAACGATACCTTTTTATTTGGTATACTTTACGACCGGTATGCCAAAATGGTATATAACAAGTGTTACGGATTCGCCAAATCAGATGATGAGGCCGAAGACCTGACGCAAGATGTTTTTCTGATGTTGTTCATCAAACTGGCGTCGTTCAAGGGTAGGTCAAAGTTTTCGACCTGGTTGTATTCGTTCACCTATAATTTCTGTG
The DNA here is from genome assembly GCA_028289745.1 of Allomuricauda sp. Classification (GTDB taxonomy): domain Bacteria; phylum Bacteroidota; class Bacteroidia; order Flavobacteriales; family Flavobacteriaceae; genus Flagellimonas_A. The sequence continues at coordinate 9,621 of JANQOD010000217.1, forward strand.
TGAACTATGTGAACCGTGACAAGGGTCGAAAGTTGAAGGATAAATCGGTGCCCATTGATGACAAA
>JANQOD010000218.1 GCA_028289745.1 Allomuricauda sp.
CCTGAACTGGTGAAGAAATATATCGGTACGGTGGTGCCCCAGAAAGACAATTTCTATGCAGCGCTGAATTCGGCGGTCTTTTCAGATGGCAGCTTTTGCTACATTCCGAAGGGGGTGCGATGCCCGATGGAGCTATCGACCTATTTCCGTATCAACCAAGCGGGTACTGGCCAGTTCGAAAGAACTTTGGTTATTGCCGATGAAGGCAGTTATGTCAGCTATTTGGAAGGCTGTACCGCGCCCATGCGCGATGAGAACCAATTGCATGCAGCGGTAGTCGAATTGATCGCTTTAGATAATGCCGAAATCAAGTATTCAACCGTTCAAAACTGGTATCCCGGTGATAAGGAAGGAAGTGGTGGGGTCTTTAATTTTGTGACCAAGCGCGGACTTTGCGAAAAGAACGCCAAGATTTCTTGGACACAGGTAGAAACAGGTTCGGCCATCACGTGGAAATATCCTTCCTGTGTATTGAAAGGCGACAATTCTATCGGGGAGTTCTACTCCATCGCGGTAACGAACAATTTTCAGCAGGCCGATACGGGCACCAAAATGATCCACCTGGGCAAGAACACGAGAAGCACCATTATTTCAAAGGGTATTTCCGCCGGGCAGTCGCAGAACAGTTACCGGGGGTTGGTACAGGTGAACGGCCGTGCCGAGAATGCCCGTAACTTTTCGCAATGTGACTCATTGTTGATGGGCAATCAATGTGGCGCGCACACTTTTCCATATATCGGGGCCAAGAACAAGACCGCTCAGATAGAACATGAGGCCACAACCAGTAAAATTGGTGAAGACCAGATTTTCTATTGCAACCAAAGGGGCATCGATACTGAAAAGGCCATTGCTTTGATCGTCAATGGCTTTAGCAAAGAGGTATTGAACAAATTGCCCATGGAGTTTGCCGTAGAGGCGCAAAAATTATTGGAAATCAGTTTAGAGGGTTCAGTTGGTTGATTGAAGATAACATTGGTCATGACGTTTCACAAATCAAGGCCTGTATGGATGCCTTTGAAAAAAGATTTTGATACGTTTCCAAAGAGTTCGAATTATTTGAAATAAAGAAAAAATGCTAAAAATCAAGAATTTACATGCTGGTGTCGACGGCAAAAAAATATTGAACGGTATAAACCTAGAAGTGAATGCCGGAGAGGTACATGCCATCATGGGGCCCAATGGTTCGGGCAAGAGTACCTTGGCCGAGGTCATCGCGGGCAAAGAAGAGTTTGAGATAAAAAAGGGCAGCATCGAGCTCGATGGGGAAGACTTGGAAGAACTCGCCCCTGAAGAGCGTGCCCATAAGGGAATTTTCCTTTCCTTTCAATATCCGGTCGAAATACCGGGAGTGTCGGTGACCAATTTCATGAAAACAGCCATCAACGAATCACGCAAGGCCAGGGGGCTAGAAGATATGCCGGCAAACCAGATGTTGAAACTCATCCGTGAGAAATCAGAGATGCTCGATATCGACAGAAAGTTTCTTTCGCGTTCGTTGAACGAAGGTTTTTCAGGCGGTGAAAAGAAGCGGAACGAAATCTTTCAATTGGCGATGATGGAGCCAAAACTCGCCATTTTAGATGAAACCGATTCAGGGCTCGACATCGACGCCCTGCGCATCGTGGCCAATGGGGTGAACAAGTTGCGGGGCAAAGACAACGCCATCGTTGTGATCACCCATTACCAGCGATTGCTCGAATATATCGTGCCCGATTATGT
>JANQOD010000224.1 GCA_028289745.1 Allomuricauda sp.
ACTGAACGGAAAGGAATTGACCCAGCAAAAACAACAGTGGCTTGATGAAGAAGAAGAAAAGGTCAAGGCATTGCGCGAACAGATCAACTCAAGTATTGAGAAAGCCGAGAAGCTATTGAATAAATAGTCTCCATCTTGTGCAATTGACCATTAAACTCAAAAATTTTCTATTAATCGATAATTGGGTCTTTTTTGGGGCAGCTGTGCTATCTTGCAATGAAATCATTTTATAAACCATTAAAAATGAAAAAGATAATCACCCTATTTCTATTGGCTATGCCCTTAATCTACGTTCAGGCACAAGAAAAGGACCTTTCCCAAATGCAGCGGGTAATGAAAACACATGATAAATTGACGGGGAAAACGGCTCGTCTGATCGGCCAACTCGAAACGAGGGCCCAAAATGCCCCTTCTACCGCTACGTACAATACCGCAATTGCCGATTTGAAATCGGCAAACAAGACAATGGCAGATTGGATGGAAGGTTTCAGCAAACGATTTGATGCTGACGAAATGCATCAAGAGAAAGCGCTTACACAACAAAAGCAAGATTGGTTAAATGAAGAGGAAGCCAAACTTCTTGCCATGAAAGAACAAATCGATTCGAGTATTAAAAGAGCGAATGATCTATTGGTAGATTAGCTTTCAACAGAATGTGTTCTTTTTAGAAAATCTATCTAGACCTATTGGGATTTTTACTCGATGGGTCTTTTTTATTTTTCCACCGTAAAGTTTCCAAAATTCTTCGAATATCTTTTTGAAGGTAAAGCGCCGCGGGATAGATCGAATCATAGTTTGGTTTTGAATAAAAGTACAATGACCCGGTGACAAAATGATTCAGGCTATCAGTGGCATAGAACTGCGACTGTGAAGCGGCATTGCCCGTCACTTCGTAAAACATACCGTATACACGGTCTTCTTCATTAACAAAAAGATGATCAAAAATGTTGTCAGCCTTTACCGCATGCTCGTACGAAAGTTTCTGGGCATCGCGTAACAAGGTCGTTAAATCATTGTTCACCTTTTTATACGTAATGAAGACAGATGCTTTCATCATAGGGTAATACAACACCATTGAACAATTCTCTTCCTTTTTTGGTTCGGCAATGGTATTGACCTGAAAAGCGTACCCACAGCCATCTTGCCAATCATGATATGCTTGGTCTGGAAATTGCAGACGCAACATGGCCTTGGGTTTGGGCAAGACATCTTCGCCCCCGCAGCCAAGACAGCATATCATACCAAAAAAGAAAATAATGGCCTTATACTTCATGGGGCAACGTTACTTTTATCTGTTTCAACCGTTTTTTGTCGAGGCTCTCGACCACAAATTGGTAGTCATCAAAGCGCACCTTTTCACCGCGCTTGGGGAAGCTTCCTGCAATTTCCAGTACAAAACCGGCGATTGTTTCAGACTCGCCCTTATTTTCCTCAAAAGCGGTTTCATCTTCGATCTTCACCACCCTATAGAAATCTTTTAAGGTGGTCTTCCCCTCAAAAACATAGTTGCGTTCATCGAGTTTTGAAAAAATCAAGTCCTCATCATCAAACTCATCACTGATATCACCGACGATTTCTTCGATGATATCTTCAAGGGTGACAATACCGGAGGTGCCGCCGTACTCATCGACCACGATGGCCAAATGTTTTTTCTGTTCTTGAAACTCTAACAACAGATCGTCAAGTTTCTTGTTCTCCGGCACAAAATAGGGCTCACGTATCAGAGTTATCCAATTGAACGATTTTCGGTCGATGTAAGGCAAAAGATCTTTTACATAGAGAACGCCCAAAACATTGTCCATATTCTCTGAAAACACCGGAATTCTTGAATAACCGTTCTTTTTTATCTCTTCCAGCACTTCGTGAAACTTCATCTCTTCGTTCAGGGCGAAGATATCGATACGAGGACGCATAACCTGTTTGGTATCGGTGTTTCCGAAAGAAACTATACCCTCTAAAATCTTCTGTTCTTCTTTGGTGGTATCGCCCTCTGAGGTAAGTTCCAAGGCCTGTGAGAGGTGGTCAACACCAAAATTTGATTTTTGCCTGCCCAGCTTCTCTTGTAGATAAATGGTTGCTGAACGCATCGGCATGCTCAATGGATAGAACAATCTGTCGAACATGTTTATGGGCAATGCCATAAAATGGGAAAACCGCATACGGTTTCTGTTCGCATATATTTTTGGTAAGATCTCGCCGAACATCAAAATCAAAAAAGTGGCCACGACCACCTCTAAAACAAACCTTACTGAAATAAAGCCGAACAAGGTCTGGTCAATACTGGCAAAGAGCGTATCGCCGATTGCGCTGAACAACAATACAATGCCAATATTGATGGCATTATTGGCAATAAGAATAGTGGCCAATAATTTTTTTGGTCTCTCAAGCAGTTTAATGATAAGCCGACCCTTAGAAGTGTCTTTTTCTTCAATTTCGTTGAGGTTGGTCTGCGAAAGTCCGAATAAGGCCACCTCAGCACCAGAAATAAGGGCAGAACAGGCCAAAAGCAGTACAAGCACCACTACATTTATCACAAAGGTGACATTAAAGGAAAACAACGGTAAGAATAAACTATAGGGCTCTGGGTCCAAAAGTCAAAAATAAAATTCTTGTCTAAAAGGGCAGATCGTCTTCAGGTTCCTGCTCATTGGCAGCGATCGGTTGTGTTGACTCGGTTTGGGCCGGTTTAGCTGCTGTTGGTGTTTGTTGAACAGACGAGGTATTTTCCATACTTTCCTTTTTGGTCGACAAAAAGGTAAAATCATGTACATGCACCTCTGTAGTGTATCGGGTATTGCCATCTTCACCTTGCCATTGTCTATTTTTGAGTCTTCCCTCGACATAGACCTTGTCACCCTTACTTAGGTATTTTTCACAAATCTCTGCAGCCTTGTTTCTGACCACAATATTGTGCCAGTCGGTATTCGTCACTTTTTCACCGGTTTGCCTGTTGGTATAGGTCTCATTGGTGGCCAAGGGAAATCTCGCAACGCAACCCCCGCCCTCAAAGTAGTGTATCTTAACCTCATCGCCCAAATGCCCGATCAGCATTACTTTGTTCAATGTTCCGCTCATAGTTCTATAT
>JANQOD010000259.1 GCA_028289745.1 Allomuricauda sp.
AGAATTGAACGTACCCAAGTTCAAGACCATGAAAAAGCTTGATCTCGTCTATCAAATTTTAGATGTTCAGGCCTCCAACCCAAAAGCGGTAAAAGAATCGGTAGCGGTAGAAGAGAAAAGAGAGCCGCGAAAACGCCAACAAAGAACTGCCGATCAGAGTCAAAAAAAAGCTGAAAAGGTAGAAAAGGACGATACTGCCAACGAGGGTGATCAAAAAGTTCAAAGACATAAAAAAGACCATCGACAAAATGGTCATCAAAAGAGTCAAGGCAGAAAAAGCAGTCACCAGCACCACCGCAATGGCCAAGACAAAAAGAACAGTAATTTTGATAAAGATCTAAAAAACCGATATAAAGAGCCCGAGTTTGAATTTGACAGCATCATTCAAAGTGAGGGCGTGCTTGACATCATGCAAGATGGTTATGGTTTTTTGAGGTCTTCTGATTACAACTACCTATCATCGCCCGATGATATTTATGTCTCACAATCCCAGATTCGACTATTTGGTCTTAAAACCGGTGACACGGTTCTAGGAAATGTTCGCCCACCGAAAGAGGGTGAAAAGTACTTTCCGTTGATCAAAGTGAACAAAATCAATGGATTGGATCCCCAGGTCGTTCGCGACAGGGTTTCTTTCGAGCATTTGACCCCACTTTTTCCAAGGGAAAAATTCAATATAGCCGAAAGACAAAGTACGATTTCGACCCGTATAATGGACCTTTTCTCACCTATTGGAAAAGGGCAACGGGGTATGATCGTATCGCAGCCCAAAACGGGGAAAACAATGCTGTTGAAAGACATAGCGAACGCTATTGCTGCAAACCATCCCGAGGTTTATCAAATTATCTTGTTGATCGATGAGCGCCCTGAAGAGGTGACCGATATGCAACGAAACGTACGTGGTGAGGTGGTGGCCTCTACTTTTGACAAAGAGGCGACTGAACATGTGCGTGTGGCGAATATTGTGATCGAAAAGGCAAAAAGATTGGTTGAATGCGGCCATGATGTGGTCATTTTATTAGACTCCATCACGCGTTTGGCAAGAGCTTACAATACCGTTCAGCCCGCATCGGGCAAAGTACTGAGTGGTGGTGTAGATGCAAACGCTTTGCACAAACCAAAACGTTTCTTTGGTGCGGCGAGAAATATTGAAAATGGCGGTTCATTGTCGATCATCGCCACAGCCTTGACCGAGACCGGCTCAAAAATGGATGAGGTCATCTTTGAAGAATTCAAGGGTACGGGCAATATGGAACTACAACTCGACCGTCGTATCAGTAACCGCAGAATTTTCCCCGCCATCGACCTGATTTCTTCATCAACAAGACGTGATGACCTGTTACTCGACGAAAACACCATTCAGCGTATGTGGATCATGAGAAAATATTTGGCCGACATGAATCCTGTTGAGGCAATGGAGTTTATGGAGCAACGTATCAAACAGACCAAAAACAACGAGGAGTTTCTGTTGACCATGAATGAATAAAACGCAACAATCTATACAGTTTTGAGCCCCAACTATACTCTAGTTGGGGTTTCTTCTTCATTATATAGGCATAAAAACCATATCTTTAAGGAGGTTTCTTTCAAATAAAATCTAAAAATTCTACAGCCATGAAACACTCCAAACAACTACTTATTGGGCTTTTTGCCATTTTATTAGTATCAACCATTTCTTGTAAGGACAAGGAGCGAGAAAACAATGATGAAAAACTTGGGCAAGAAAAGGTTCAGAACCAAGAGATTGAAGCTCCTGAGGGGATCATTTCTTTGAACGATGCAAAATCGATTTATGACAACTATACCAAAAATCGTGTTGGAATCATCGAGGAATATGAAAACAAAACCCGTAAAAGTCCTGATTTTCAGGCAGCCCGGTTTGTCGATTTTGACTACGAGACCATCAAACAGTATATCGACTATGTCGACCAAGAAGCTGAAAAAGCCGGGGTAGAAAAAGTGACCAAGCTACGTGTTTATTTGGCCAATTATCCCGATGAAGAAGTGTTTGCCGGTAAAGAAGTGGTTCATCCAAAACAGAATAGTGTCTTTATGGTGCCTACCTTGAACGTTGATGGGCAGAACTATGGTTTTTACATCGGATCTGATGGCAAGGCCGCACTTATCAAAAATGCGGTTGGGGCAAAAGGTCAAGGCATGGGCGATGCTTCCAGACCGACAACAAAATCATATGCAGGTTTTGCTCCGAGTTTTTCTGCATCATCCCCTACTCCATACCAAGGTGGTGGAGATTTGACTTTGAACAGCGGACACGGTGGTCCTCCTCCAACAGGAGATTTCCAATAGTATGCTACAAGAATGGATCGATTTTTTCAAGGAAAGCTACTTCATGCTTATTTATGTGGTAGCTTTCATTCTCTCTATTGGTACATACAAGAAGTACTTTGATACTGCACTCAGATATTTTCCGATAATCATTGCATATACCTTTTTCAACGAATTGTTGGGTTATTTTATCCGCTTTAAGGAAACATTCGCATTTTCTTCGGAAGAGCAGTTTGCCAATGATATCATTTACAATATTTATTATGTAATATTCTTTGGGTACTTCTTTTTTGTCTATTGGAACTTGGTTGCCAACAAAAATTTTAAACGATGGATTCGTTGGTTGGCCTATATAGGAATCTTGGCTTTTATTATAAACTCATTCTTTTATAATCCTCTGACCACTAGCCTTTTTTATGCCATATCAATTGCATCATGGTTTTTGCTTTCTTGCATCATTATTTACCTCTATAATCTACCCGACTGGAAATGGGGTCGTGACAAATACAACCTTATGACTTGGATATCTGTAGGGCTGGTTGTTTTTTTCTTTCTATTTCCGATTCTCTACCTAATTGGTTTTCTAAAATATGAAATTTGGGAACAATATCATCTGAGAACTGTTTTGAGAATATTGATCATCGTCATGTATGGCTTTTTCTGCATCGGTTTTGTAATAAGTCGAAGAAGGGCATTTAGATAATAAAAAAAGCCCCTCAAATGAGGGGCTTTACATTTTTTGTCGAATAAATTACATCGCCGCAACCTTTTTCATCAGCTTGCTCTTTAAGTTGGCTGCTTTGTTGGAATGGATAATATTTCGCTTTGCCAGCTTATCTATCATCCCAACAACGGTAGGAAGCATCTTCTGGGCTTCTTTTTTGTTCTCTTCATTGCGCAATTTTTTGATAGCATTTCGCACGGTCTTGTGCTGATACCTATTGCGAAGACGTACGGCCTCGTTTCTTCTGATCCTTTTTAATGCTGACTTATGGTTTGCCATTTTTATTAATTATAGATTTCGAATTGAGAATTGGCGCATTCTACATTCTCAATTCTGATTTTTTTAGTAGCCCGTAGGGGAATCGAACCCCTGTTACCAGGATGAAAACCTGGCGTCCTAACCCCTAGACGAACGGGCCATTCCTTAAATCCAGAAGTCGAAAATATGAAGCGTGAATTCAAAAATTCATCATTCCACATTCTCAATTCTGTATTTTTCAGTAGCCCGTAGGGGAATCGAACCCCTGTTACCAGGATGAAAACCTGGCGTCCTAACCCCTAGACGAACGGGCCAT
>JANQOD010000277.1 GCA_028289745.1 Allomuricauda sp.
GGTCAGCTCAAGTGGGCTTACGTGATATGAGAGTACGGTTCGCAACAAAGCGATCTCAAGTTGGGTGTCAAACTCAACCAGACCGTTCGCGTAATTGGCACCTACGATGAAAAATAGTTGTTCGAATGCTTCTTGCGATGGGGCGAAGACGGTAAAGGGACCTTCCCCATCCAAGGTCTCAAGTAAGCCCGTCAAGACCAAAGCTTCCCTTAAAAGTGAGAGGTCTTCAGATTCTTCAACCAAATCTGATATACTTTTTGATCCGACCTGACCGGCATTATCTCCCAAAAAATCCAACACGAACTGGGGTATCAATACTTTGTCGATAATGTGAACCACCCCATTCGAGGCCTCATTATCAACAGAAACAAAATCAGCGGTTTCATCGGTGGCATCGCCAATGGCAAACCCATCGCCAGAGGCCACGATTTCGAGGCTTTCATCATTGAGCAATGTGGCCAGATTGCCGGCTTCTAAATCTGTTGATAAAGTGTTGCTGGCCACTACGTGGTATTTCAAAAGGTCTCGGAGCACCAGAATTTCAATGGCGTTATCAAAATCATCGAAATTTGCAAAACCTTCGCCCAAGAAATCAAATAAATCTTGTATGGCTTGATCAGAGGGGGCAAACACAGTGAATGGGCCATCTGCACTTAAATCCTCGGTCAATCCAGCTTTTAATAGGGCCTCGTTCAGCAACGATAGTTCTTCGATCTCTTGAATCAATTCTGGTACCGTAGGCTTCGGAAATAGAATCTCCAAAACCGCGTCGGGCAATAGAATCTTGTCAATGATGTGCACAACACCATTTGAAGCTTCATTATCGGCACCTGTTACCTCAGCGGTGACGTTGGTTTTGTCTTCAATAAATATGGAAGCACCCACATTGATGATCAATTCTTCTGATTGCAACGTCGTCAAGACAGCACCTTCTGAAAGGTCGTCTGAGAAGGCTGCCGTATTACTGATCACATGGTATTTTAAGATTTCTGCCAAAAGCTCCTTTTCAACGTCCTCATCAAAATCCTCTAAAGAATCAAAACCATCCAACTGCTCCAACAATTGATCAAATGCCGCATTAGAGGGTGCAAAAACAGTAAAGGTACCATCAGCAGACAGTGTTTCTACCAAGCTGCCATCGGCTGTTGTAAGTGCTGCCACCAAGCTGCCCAATGAAGATTCAGACTGCGCCAATTCAACGATATTGGGAAGCTGTTCTTCATCCGCAGCCTGCATGTCGTCGTCTGTGGCACCTTCATTTTCTATGTTATCTGCCTGCGTACCTCCATCATCGTCTTTATTGCATGAATGAATCAATAAGGATAGAACGGCAATGATCATCAATCCAAATTTTGAAAGGGGTGATTTCATTTTCATTTTAATGGTGTTAGTCTTTATTTAAAAATATGCCTTTTGCGAATCACTATTGTGAAGCCTAGTTTAACCCTTGGTTATCTATATTTTAAATGCCTTCTTCAAAAATTCTATTTATCATTTTGATACCTCTGAATCGGTAACTGCAACTTCATCGGTATACTCGTTCTCAACATCGGTATCGGTCAAAGTCTTCATAAAGGCCACCAAAGCCTTTTCTTCATCTTTGGTCAATTGAAGATTATCAAAGGGCAGGGTCTGATATGGTAAATCAAAACCCAATCCTCCACCGCCCCCTTTGTTATAAAAATCCATTACCTCCTCCAAAGTGTTGTACACTCCATTGTGCATGTAGGGCGCCGTAAGTTCAGAATTGCGCACCGTTGGCGTTTTGAACATGCCTTTGTGAAGATCCATTTCAAACCGCCAATAAAAACCCAAATCATCATCCAGTTCTTGGTTTGCAGCTGTTTCAGGAACACCAATAACCTCTTTCTCATGATCGTTGAAAAATGGGGGTACCGTACCATTGGTCAGGGGAATGAAGTGGCAAGTGGCACAAAGGGCCTTTCCCATATAAAGATTGAACCCTAGTTTTTCCTCTTCGGTAAAGGTGTCTTCTTCTCCTCGAATGTTCTTGTCAAATTTTGAGTCGAAACCATTTAGCGTCGAGATGTATGAAGATATAGCTTTGATTATCTGGGTATTACGACCCCTAATACCACCAAAAGCTTTTTTAAATTGGACCACATAGCTAGAATCTTGTAAAATCTCTGTGTCAAACTGATGTACTGAACTGGCAAATTCTTTTTCGTTGGTGAAGACCGAAGTAATTTGATCCAACAGGTTTGGGGAACGACCGTCCCAAAAGAAGGCCTGTTGAAAGGCGGCATTGATAAGTGTCGGGGTATTTCTTTGAAGTGGGTTGCCATCTTTATCGAAATTCAAGGTCATACCGTCTGCCCAAGCCTTATTGGGATTATGGCAGGTCACACAGGCCATTTTGCCATTCTCTGACAATTTGGGGTCAAAAAAAAGCCGTTTCCCCAAGGCAATCTTTTCACTACTTGGGTTTTGGTTTACAGGGGGCGTAAAAAAATCAAGGTTGAACGCATCTGCTTCAAAGAAAGTCGGCGCATCAAAATTGAACGGTCTATCATTTGAAGGTTGCCAGATAGCTGCCGTTTTTCTAATCTGTACCCAGTTTCGGGTAATGGGGTTCATATGGTCCCTGATAAAGGTGAAACGGTCAAAAGTTTCAAAGTCGGTATTGACCCTGATATACTGAATGGCATCTGCAATGCTTTCTTGAAAAGCCCCATCCAAGTTTTTGTCCCTTTCT
>JANQOD010000280.1 GCA_028289745.1 Allomuricauda sp.
CTTGCCAAGGCCAAACCTGAAAAAATCAAAGATATCTTGACCGAGGCCAGTTCAAGAATGGCCCATTTAGATCCCACAACATGGCCAAAACAAGCCAAGATGGCCGCAGATGGCAAATGGGACGAACTAAAAGAATGGCAAGACAAAGCCAAGGGAGGGGTTGAATAAGCCCATGTCGAAAAATTAACTGATTTACTGAAATACTTAAATAATACAGAAATGGCAAAAATCACAGCCGCTGAAGTAAATAAATTGAGAAAAGCCACTGGTGCTGGAATGATGGATTGCAAAAAGGCACTGGTAGAAGCCGATGGCGATTTCGACAAGGCAATCGAAATTCTAAGAAAAAAAGGTCAGAAAGTGGCCGCCAAAAGAGCAGACAGAGATTCTTCTGAAGGAGCGGCCATTGCAAAGGTAAATGACAAAAAAACCGAAGGGGTCATCATTTCATTGAATTGCGAGACCGATTTTGTGGCCAAAAATGAAAGCTTCGTTGCCTTGGCCAATGAATTGGCCAATTTGGCATTGGAGTACGACAACAGAGATACTTTTCTTTCCGCCTCGTACAATGGAATTACCGTAGCGGAAAAGTTGACCGAACAAACCGGGGTAATCGGTGAGAAAATCGAAATCGGAAGCTTTGAAAAATTAAGTGCCCCCTTTGTTGGGTCTTATATTCATGCCGGTAATAAGATTGCCACTTTGGTGGGCTTGTCGGCCGCCGTAAATGGTGCCGTCGATGCTGCCAAAGATGTTGCCATGCAAGCCGCGGCGATGAATCCTATCGCGCTCAACGAAAGTGAAGTCGACCAAGAGACCATCGACAAAGAAATTGAGATTGCCAAAGATCAATTACGTCAAGAAGGCAAGCCAGAGGCAATGCTCGATAATATCGCCAAAGGTAAGTTAAATCGATTTTTCAAAGACAATACTTTGGTGAACCAAGCATTTATCAAAGACAGTAAGCAAAGTGTTTCACAATATGTGAAATCGGTAGATTCCGATTTGGAGGTTACCGGGTTCAAAAGGGTTGCCCTGGGGTAACCCAATGATGCTTTTCAACGCAAAGGAAAAAGGCCCGATATTTCAAAATCGGGCCTTTTTCCTTTGCCTTAAATAGTTCTACTACTTCGATTTGATCATGACATCTCCGTTAAAGGTCTTGAACAACATTTCAGGACCACCACCATTGATGGCACCGTTCACCCATTGTTCGACCTTTACGCGATATTTTCCTGAAGATGTACCCTTATCGACTTGCGGTTCATTTTTGGATATGACCATGTCAAAATCAGTATAGACATCGCCCATATCAGATTTGGCCTTGACATTTGCCTTTAGTGATTTTGGGAAAGTAATGTTCACATCACCATTAAAACTGCTAAAGGCCATCTCCTTTCCCTTGGTAATGGAATTGAAGTCCACGACCAACTCGCCATTTGTGGTATTGGCCACAACAGAACCACTCACCGATTCTAAAGTGATATTGCCATTCACATTACTTATTTCCATCTCACCATTGACCCCTTGAACAGTGATGTCACCATGGTTCACCGTCTTAAGCTTTAGTGAAAAGTTAGTGGGCACTTTGATGGACAGGTCGGTTTTTTTGTTCCAAAGCTCATTTTGAATTCGAACCACGTTATTATCTTCTTCGGCCCCAATGTTAAGGCTTGATGTGGAAACTTTCTTCATTCCACTTTTGCTGCTTGCCTTTCTTTCATCACATTCGCCGCAATGCCCGTCTTCGCTCACGGAAGCTTTCACGATTATCTCTTTGCCATCATAGGCTTCGACCTCAATAGAACCTGTCAACTGGTTAACGATCAGTTTTCCGGGGCGCTCCGGATCGCTCAAGGGAACCGTGAACAGGTCAATGTTTTTTTCCTGTGCTGAAAGCGCACCAAATGCCAGTAAGCACACAACCGTAATTATACTATACTTCTTCATGATGTTTAGATTTTTTTGATGAATACATTTCCATTTAGGGTTTCGAAATCCAATTGTACCGCACCCTTTCCTATCTGAACCACCGGAGTGGATTCATATTTAAATTTTCCCTTTTTTCTAGCTACTTCTTTATTGGTTCTGAAGTATTGCCTTTCAATATCAAAATCACTAAAGAGTTCGCCATTCATACTTTTAAAGGAAATCTCGGCACTCAATGCACTTTGATAGGTAATGTTGATGTCACCGTTCAAGGAATAGTATTGAGAGGCCTCATCTGGGTTTCGGGAATAGGAAACATTTACTTCTCCATTAATGCAATGTAGTTTGGTTCTCCCTTCCACATTTTTTAGATCAATGCCACCATTGACATTGTTTACTTTGATGAAATTTCCACTGGTATTGGCAACATAGATATCCCCATCGTTTACCGTTCCAATATTCAAATTGACCCCTTTCGGAACTTTCACCTTGAAATTCAATCGATGTTGGTACCCAGGTTCTTCATAATTGTTGCACCAGTCGAACTTAAGACCTTTCTCATTGTACTCGATATATGGAGCATCGGGCCGCACTATAATTCGATTCTCAAGTTCTGAAACCTTTAGGGTGAGCTCTTGTTTCCCTAAATCTAGATGCTGTTGGGTATCAGCCGTTATTCTTTTGTTCACCACCAGTTGAATAGTGGTGCCAGAATACCCTTCAACGGTTATCGGACCAAAAACATTCTGGAGCACCAAGGTGTTTTGGTCGTTTTTTGTTTTGAAGGAAAGCTCTTTCTTTATGGTTTCTTCAAAAACCTTTTCTTGGGCCTGTCCTAAGTTTGGCAACAGAAATAGTACTACTGCCATCATTCTCAATTGCTTCATGATTTCAAAAATTTGACTGTTCGTAATTTGATTTTTGTTCCAATGGAACAAGTTGATGAATAAACTAAATGATCGATTCTATGGTATGCTCTATTTTCTTCTTCACCAAGGTGTCGAGTTTCTTTTCTTTCAGCAGCCTTTTGAAAGGCTCGACCGATTTCTTTTCTTGCAGTACCAACATCAGATTGGCCAAGGTCACTTGCACGATAGGCGATTCTTGATTGGGAATCGACTGTACCAAACCTTGCCGCACTATGGCATGATCCGCATAATTGGCCAATGATTCAATGGCTGCCAACCGCACATTCACATTATCGTCATGGTTAAGTGTCAGCAAAAGTGCATTGACCACCTGCTCATCAACACCACTGAACTTATTGGCCTCACTTACCCCTTCAAGCCGTTGATTGGCAGAGGGCTGCCCCAACAATGTCAAAACCAATTTTTGACGTACCTCTTCGGTATCGCTCGATACCACTTTCTGCCCGACATTGGCACCACTGTTGTTCAAGAAATATCCCAAGCCCAGACCGATCATCAACAATATCATGCCAAAGGCCAGTTGTAGTCTTGTCATATGAAAAGGTCTTGACCAGAATTTTGGCTGTTTTGCAGTCTCATTCTTAGACGTTTCCATATGTAGCATATCAAAGAAACGTTCATCCATTTTTGCTGAGGGTTCAGGCGTTTCCAAAGTATCCAGATTATTCCAAGCCGTCTGAACCGCTTCCCATTGATTTCGATACGCCTCATTTTCACTTAAAAACAACTCGAACCCCTCTCTATCTGCCTTAGAAAGTTTTCCAGAGAGATAATCCATTGCCAAGATTTCAAAGTTCTTCTTTTCCATGATCGTTATCTTTTTTCCAGTTCAAAAAAAATGATCCGTAATTCTTGAAGGGCCCTATGCGCCTTCACTTTGGCCGCGCCTTCAGAACAGCCCAAGACCTCCCCTACTTCACTGAATTTCAACCCCCTGTATTTACATAACAACAACACTTCCCTCTTTTTGGGCGATAATCTTGAAAGAGCTGTATTCAGTTGATACTGTGTCTCTTCTACATACAAAAGTTCTTCAGGGCTTTCAACATCTACATCTTTTAGGTGCATTTGTGACAATTCTTGCTTTGTTCCGTTTCGCGACAATTTCTTGAAATGGTCATAATATACGTTTCTGGCCATTTTGTACATCCAAGCCCCAAAAGAACCCGTGCCAGTGAAAGTATGTTTGTATTTCAATATGCGAATGAAAACCGTTTGTACCATATCTTCACTGTTGTGCGGATCGCGGCTCATGTTGTAAAAAAACCCGAAAAGATTTCGTTTATGTCTTTCATACAACAGACCCAGCTTATCAATATCACCTGATCTTACCTTGAGCATCAATGCGTTATCGGTCAGTGCTTCCAATTAGGTCGATTTGCTTATTCAAACGATTAAACTTCCACTTTCGAAAATGGTTACAAAAATTACATCTTTTTTATTCAAAAAATTTTACGCGCCGATTATCTTGACAAAAGCCCTTAAGAATTTTGATTATTTTTGTTCGGACTTCAACAGAGCGTAAATGCGATACAAAAGAATTCTCTTAAAGCTTAGCGGAGAGGCCTTGATGGGCGAACAACAATACGGCATCGACCCTAAAAGATTGGCAGAATATGCCGAAGACATAAAAGCCGTGGTCGAAAAGGGGGTTGAAGTGGCCATTGTTATCGGTGGAGGAAATATTTTCAGGGGTCTTTCAGGGGCAAGCCAGGGCATGGATCGTGTTCAAGGCGACCACATGGGCATGCTCGCCACAGTCATCAATGGGCTAGCGCTACAAAGTGCACTCGAACTTAAAGGAGTTGAGACCCGCTTGCAATCAGCTATCAAAATCAATGAAGTGGCCGAGCCCTTCATCAGACGACGGGCCGTACGGCATTTGGAAAAAGGCAGAGTGGTCATTTTTGGTGGAGGAACAGGCAACCCTTATTTCACGACTGATTCTGCCGCCGTATTGCGTGCAATAGAAGTTGGTGCCGATGTCATTTTAAAGGGTACCCGTGTTGATGGCATTTACACTTCTGACCCAGAAAAGGATAAGAGCGCCACCAAATTCGATTCGATCTCTTTCAATGATGTGATCACAAAAGGCCTAAAAGTGATGGACACCACGGCCTTTACCCTGAGCCAAGAGAACGAACTGCCCATTGTGGTTTTTGATATGAATACCAGGGGCAACCTGATGAAAATAGTGTCTGGCGAAAAAATCGGAACCGTTGTCAATGTCTGATCGGCATACAGATTGATGGTTCTTGCGTAAATTTGTAACCATGAACGAAGAGATTCAATTCATTTTAGATTCGACAAAAGAAAGTATGCAGGGCG
>JANQOD010000287.1 GCA_028289745.1 Allomuricauda sp.
GACCGCATGGCAAAGGCTCATGGGTCTTCTAAAACTTGACAAGAAAGATATTCTTCAGGTTTTTTACTACGCTATTTTTGCCGGTTTGGTGAATTTGTCGCTTCCGTTGGGGATTCAAGCCATCATAAATCTGATACAAGGGGCCCAAGTCAGTACCTCTTGGATGGTATTGGTTATCTTGGTGACTTTGGGTGTGGCTTTTGTCGGTCTTTTGCAGTTGATGCAGATTAGAATTATTGAAAATGTTCAGCAGAAAATTTTTACCCGATCATCTTTTGAATTTGCCTATCGCTTTCCGAAGATTAAAATGAGCCAATTGAGCAACTACTATCCACCAGAGTTGGCCAACAGGTTTTTTGATACGCTGACCATTCAAAAAAGCCTATCAAAGATCTTGATTGACTTTCCGGCAGCCCTGTTGCAGATCATATTTGGTTTATTGCTGCTTTCTTTTTACCACCCATTCTTCATCATTTATGGCATTCTATTGTTGCTTTTGATTTATGTGGTATTCAAATTTACAGCCACCAAAGGTCTAGAGACGAGCCTGCAAGAATCAAAACATAAATATCGAGTGGCCCATTGGATCCAAGAGATTGCCCGTTCTATTGTGAGCTTTAAGCTATCGGGTAGAACCTCGCATGCCATTGATAAAAATGACGGACTTGTGGTCGATTATTTAGATGCCCGGGAAAGCCATTTTAAGATTTTGGTGCTCCAGTTCATACAAATGATAGGGTTTAAGGTTCTGGTAACTGCGGGGCTACTGCTCATTGGAGGGCTACTTGTCTTGAACCAAGAGATGAATATCGGTCAATTCGTCGCCGCCGAGATTATCATACTTCTTGTCATAAGTTCGGTCGAGAAATTGATTTTGGGCCTTGAGACTTTTTATGACCTGTTGACCTCTCTTGAAAAGCTGGGTCAGGTGGTGGATAAAAAATTGGAATCGCCTAGTGGAGAAAAGCCCTTCAAAGAAAACGAAGGCTTTTATATCGAATTGGCAAAAGTCACCTACCATGTTCCAGATAGGAAGAAAAGAATAATCGATGAGGTATCATTGAACATTTCACCATCATGCACCATTTTGTTAAATGGGCCAAGTGGCTCGGGCAAATCTACCCTTTTGCGATTGATCGCAGGCATTTTAGAACCTGATTCTGGCGATATTTTCGTGAATGACGTTTCGCTGAAAGGTGTCAATCTGAACTATTATAGGTCACACATTGGGCAGTCTCTTGCCGAAGAATCACCTTTTGAAGGAAGTATTCTCAACAACATCACCTTTGGTGACAAGAGCATTTCAAAAGAAGAGGTCTATTGGGCCTTGGAGAAAACCAAGCTCACCCAATTTGTAAAAGAACAACCCAAGGGTTTAAATACAATATTGTATCCTGAGGGCAGGCAGATACCCTACACCATTTCAAAAAAGATCGTATTGGCCAGAAGTATTGTCAGGCGGCCGAAAATCTTGATCTTGAAAGATCCGCTTGACCAGTTTACAGAAAGTGAGGCCATTGAGATCATGGATTTTTTAAGTGATCCCAAGAATGGATGGGCACTCATCGTGGTCAGTGAGAATGAGAAATGGATCGAGCGATGTGGTAGGATCATTACTATGGACAGTGGAAGATTAATCAAAGAAATACCTGGAGGCAATGCTTAATATTACCCACAACAAATTGAACCAGAAAGTCGATTTGATGCAGTACAAAGCTGCACAGAAGGTCTTTCCCAGAAGGTATTATAAGTACTTCAACCGATTTTTGCTCATCTTTGCGATAATCTGCTTGATCGTACTTTTTTTGCCCTGGACCCAGAATGTTATCGGAGAGGGCTATCTAACCACTTTGACACCCGATCAGCGACCACAGACCATTCAATCGCCTATACCCGGTAGAATAGAAAAGTGGTATGTCAGAGAGGGTGATTTTGTGCAAAAGGGCGATACCATCTTACATATTTCTGAAATCAAGAATGAGTATTTCGACCCAAATTTGGTAGAGCGTACCGGGCAACAGATCAGGGCCAAAGAGATGGCCGTCACTTCTTATCAAGAAAAGGTGAAGGCCCTGAATACACAGATCAATGCGTTGACCAATGAGCGATCTCTAAAACTTGAACAAGCCAAGAACAAATTGATACAGGCAAAATTGAAGGTGCAGAGCGATAGCATTGACCTTGAAGCTGCAAACACCAATATTACCATAGCACAGCGTCAGTACGATCGAGTGGTACAATTAGAATCAGAAGGACTGAAAGCGGTCACCGATGTAGAAGATAAAAGATTGAAACTACAAGAAGCACAGGCCAAATTGATTTCGCAAGAGAACAAGCTGTTGGCCAGTAAGAACGATGTTATCAATGCCCGGGTTGAAATAAACCGAATAGAGGCCGAGTACACCGATAAGATCTCAAAAGCGAGAAGCGATATGTTCACGGCACAATCAAACCAGTTCGATTCAGAGGCCCAGGTCACGAAGCTTGAGAATGAGTACACGAACTATTCAATACGCAATGATATGTATTATATTCGGGCTCCGCGTAGCGGCTATATCAACAGGGCCGTTCAAGGAGGTGTCGGAGAGGCTTTCAAAGAAGGCGATGCCTTGGTGGGCATCATGCCGGCCCAATATGATATGGCGGTCGAAACTTATGTAAAGCCATTAGATCTGCCCCTAATGCACCTTGGTGAAAAAGTGCGCATTCAATTTGATGGTTGGCCCGCAATTGTCTTTAGCGGATGGCCCAATCTTTCTTACGGAACCTATGGTGGTGTCGTTGTCGCCGTAGAGACCTTCATCAGCAATAATGGCAAATACCGTGTGCTACTGGCCCCAGACCCCGAAGACCATCCCTGGCCAAAAGAGCTCAGGGTAGGCTCAGGGGCCAATACTATCGCCTTACTTGAAGATGTGCCCATTTGGTTTGAGCTTTGGCGACAATTGAACGGCTTTCCGCCCAATTATTACCAGCCAAATCAAGAAGAGATGGCCAAGACCGAAAAGAAGTAATAATGAGAACTTATTTTGTGACACTTTTTTTCTTGGCCTGTACTGCGGTTTCGGCCCAGCAAGACTCATTGGTTTTGAATTTCAATGAATACCTGGGCTATGTGAAAAAGTATCATCCGGTAGCTAAACAGGCCCAATTGGCCATTAGCATAGGGCAGGCCAATCTGATGCGTGCCCGCGGGGGCTTTGATCCAAAAATCGAAGTAGATTACGAAAGAAAAGAGTTCAAGGGAAGCGAATATTGGGACCGCCTAAATGCCACGTTCAAGATACCGACCTATTTCGGTGTTGAACTGAAGGGGAACTTTGAGCAAAATCAAGGCGATTTCATCAGTTCAGATGAAACCGTGCCCATAGATGGTCTTTACAGCGCCGGGGTCTCCATGTCATTGGGCCAGGGTTTTTGGATCAATGAGCGAATGGCCACACTGCAAAAGGCCAAATTTTTTAGGGAGCAGTCGATGGCCGATCAAGATTTATTGGTGAACGAAGTACTCTTCGATGCCTCGTTGGCCTATTTCGATTGGTTGCAGGCCTACAAAGATGCCCAGGTCTTTAGAAACTTTCTTGAAAACGCAACCATTCGATTTGAGGGGGTGAAGCAAAGTGCGCTGGCAGGCGATATCGCCACGATAGATACCGTCGAGGCCAAAATAGCTGTTCAAAACAGGGCCTTGAGCCTAGAGCAGGCCAAGGTCAGACTGGTGCAAAGGTCATTGGAACTTTCCAATTTTCTATGGATCGAAGATGTGCCCGTTGAACTACAATCCAATGTGATTCCTGATGTGTATATGGACGATGAAATCGATGCCACTCTTGAAATCATGGGAAAACCCCTTGATAGCTTCACTTTGGAAAACCATCCGAAGCTACGCTCGTTGAACTTCAAGATAGAGGGCTTGACCGTAGATAAACGTCTGAAAGCAAACAAGTTGTTGCCAAAAATTGATGTGGAATACAATTTTCTTACCGAGACACCCGATCAGATCAACTCTTTTGAGACGCAAGAATACAAAGGAGGCATAAGTTTCAGGTTTCCTTTGTTTCTGCGAAAGGAAAGAGGTGATTTGAAACTGGCAAAGTTCAAGTTGCAAGATGCACAATTTGAGCTTGACAACGCTGAAATCGAAATACAGAACAAAGTACTGGCCATCTACAATGAACTCGATTCCTTTAATGAGCAAAATAGGCTGATAGACGACATAGTCACCGATTACGGAACCTTGCTTGCGGCAGAAGAGCGCAAGTTTAGCTTTGGTGAAAGTTCACTTTTTTTGATCAATTCAAGGGAAAGCAAATTGATCGACGCCGAGTTGAAACAGAATGAGGTGCAGAACAAATATTTCACTACCAAGGCCAAATTGTTCAAGAGCCTGGCCATCAATCCCCAGAACTTATGATCGATAGATGATATGGAGAAAAATGCAATCTTGAAATATCGAAGCTTGTTAAAAACCAGACGCTTCAGGTTGGGAGTCAATTCTTCCCTTAAGGATGCATTTTTCATCATTGCAGGAATATTTTCTGCCGCATTTGGCCTCGAAAGCTTTTTATTGCCCAATCGATTCATCGATGGTGGGGCTACAGGTATTTCGCTTTTGGTGAGCGAAGTGTCCAATGTCTCTTTGGCATTGCTCATTATCTTGGTCAACATCCCCTTTCTTATTTTAGGTCTTCGGGTGATTGGCAGGCAGTTTACCATTAAGGCCGTTCTGGCTATTTTAGGACTGGCCCTAGTGCTGACATTGATTGAATTTCCCGAGGTGACCGAAGATAGATTGTTGGTGGCCGTTTTCGGTGGATTTTTTCTCGGGGCCGGTATCGGACTATCGATTAGGGGCGGAGGTGTACTTGACGGCACCGAGGTCTTGGCCATCTTCTTGAGCCGTAAGTTGGGTGTGACCATTGGCGATGTCATCATTTTGATCAATATCATAATCTTCTTGGCCGCCGCCTACCTGCTATCGATAGAGACCGCTCTTTATTCAATGCTCACCTACCTCGCAGCATCGAAAACACTCGATTTTGTCGTGGAAGGAATTGAAGAGTACACAGGGGTCACCATTATCTCACCGAAAAGCGAGGAAATCAGGCAAATGGTGACCGAAAAAATGGGTCGCGGCCTTACCATCTACAAAGCTTCAGGGGGGTATGGAAGAGAAGGTGAGCGCAATGAGTATGATGTCATTTATACGGTCATTACCCGATTGGAAATCAGAAAATTGAACATGGAACTTACCAAAATAGACCCCCAGGCCTTTGTGGTC
>JANQOD010000302.1 GCA_028289745.1 Allomuricauda sp.
TCTCTTTTGATGAGGGCTATTATTATTTCAGGAACATCGATGATCGCATTTTGTTCGGCGGGGGCCGAAATCTTGACTTTATAAGCGAGGAAACAACCGATTTTGGCACTACAGCCCCGATTCAAATAGAATTGAAAAGACTACTTACAGAAATCGTACTGCCCGACCAAGAGTTTGAGATCGACCGTTCTTGGAGTGGAATCATGGGCGTGGGCCGGCAGAAAAACCCTATTATTGAACAACTTTCAGAAAATGTATACTGTGGCATTCGATTGGGGGGCATGGGGGTAGCCATTGGAAGTTTGGTCGGAAAGCAACTTGCAAACTTTGTGTAGCATGAAAGAGGCGCTCTATGAGTATTGCGAAATGTTCGTTTCAGAAAGAATACAAAGGATACAGAAACAAATTGAAGACTTAAGGGACTCACTGAACACCGAAACAAAGAGTACCGCCGGTGATAAGCATGAAACCGGAAGGGCCATGATGCAATTAGAGCTTGAAAAATTGGGCGATCGGCTTTTTGAAGTTGAGAAGATGAAAAAGGTTCTCGAACGCATTTCCATTCATCAAAAGAGCAATAAGATTGGGTTGGGAAGTTTGGTCGAAACAGATAAGGCCAACTACTTTATTTCCATCTCGGCCGGGAAGTTTCAAAGTGACGGTAACACGGTGTTTTGTATCTCAACCGTTACGCCGATCAGTAAATTGCTCTTGGGAAAATCGGGCGGTGATTCCGTCTATTTTAACGGAGTGGCGCAAACTATTCTGGGGGTCTATTGAAGCGGCTTTGCATTTAACCTTTTCATAAGATTTTTGGCGAGTTAGTTTTATACCTTTAGGAGGTTAACCAATAAAAAATGAACATCATGACCACACAAGAAGTTGCAGACCAATTGGTTTCCCTTTGCAGGGAAGGAAGCTATGAAGCAGCGTACAACCTTTATGCCGATGATGCCGTAAGCATTGAAATGGAGGGTGCCCCCGGCGAGCAGATCACCAAGGGCAAGGAAAACATCTGGAACGGCTATCAGCAATGGGCCGAGGGCATCGAAGAAATGCACGGGGGATCGGTAGGCAATCCCGTTGTGGCGGGCAACCATTTTGTAGTGCCCATGTTCATGGATGCCACCTTCAAAGAGCATGGCCGCGTGACCATGGACGAACTTTGCATGTACCAAGTTGAAAACGGAAAGATAAAGCAGGCACAGTTTTTCTACGAAGTGCCCTAGATGGGCAATGTTTCATAATAGGGCACTCTGAACGAATGTGAAGAATCTAAAAAAGATTTCCCGCCCTACCTTGGGGTCGAAATGACCAATTGCCATTAATCTAAATCGGGCTTTCGTCGATTTGCCTTTTTCTGCGAGTCCTTTTTTTTCGATTTCAACCGTTTTTCAATGGAGCTTTTGGAAGGCCGTGTGGGTTTCCGTTTTTTGGCGATGTGAAGGGCCTTTTTTATCAATGCAAAAAATCGCTGCGTCACCAATTTTTTGTTTTGATGCTGGCTTTTCGCCTCGTCACATTGCAGTATCAAAACCTGGTCTTTTGTTAGACGCGGCTTCAATTTTTCAAGGGCACGTTCTTTTTCGCTTGGTGAGAGCGCCAATGTATTTGCCAAATCAAATGTCAATTCTATTTTGGAGCTGACCTTGTTGACATGTTGCCCGCCCGAACCACTACTGCGAATGGCCTTGAACTTTAGCTCTGAAAAAAGCTTCTCTTTGTTCATCGGTCAATTTTTATCATTCTTTTGTTGACCAGGGGCAGGGGGATGTTCAAAAATACCTTAACATGAACTTTCAGGGCATGGCTGTTGGAGAAGAAAACGTGTTGCCCACTGTCGGTAACGCCTTCAATAAGATAAGTGCTGCCCTTAAAATGACTTTTGACCACGTATACCTCTACACCACTTTCTTTTGAAATTTGAAATTCATGCGGATATACCAGTATTTTGGCATCGGTTTCGGCGTACTCTTTGAGCATTTTTATGGGCAACTCATTCACTAGGCCAAACAAGGAAGCCACGTATTTTTCTTTGGGCCTATCATACAGTTTTCGGGTAGGTTCATGTGCTATCTGAACCCCATCTTTGAGCACCAAGACCTTATCGGCAAAGCCCAGTACGTCTTCGGGGTCATGGGTGGCCGTAATTATGGTGACCCCGCGTTCTTTTAAATAGGGGAAAAGCTTATGCCGAAGCTCATATTTTTTAAACTGATCAATACTGCTAAAAGGCTCGTCTAAAAGTAAGATGTCAGATTCTTGGGCCAAGGCTTTCGCCAGAGCCACACGTTGCTTTTGACCGCCACTCAAGTCTTTGACCTTGGCATTGGCAAAGGCCGTCATGGCAACGGTATTGAGCAATTCGTCTACCCGGGCCTGATGCTTGTCCATTTCAAAAACAGAAAGATATTCAGCCACATTTTCAAAAACTGTGGTAAAGGGCATCAGATCAAAATCTTGGGAAACGTACTTCATGTAGTTTTCCCCGGGAATCAAATTGAAGTTGGGGCCCAGAACCTTGGTGCCGTTCCAGCGCACACTACCCGCATCAAGCTGTAGCAATCCGTAAATGGCTTTGAGCAATGTGCTCTTGCCCGAACCACTTTCACCAATTATGGCCAAATGCGTGCCCTTTTCCAGAGAAAAATCAATGTTTTTTAAAACGGGCTCCTTTTGATAGGAAAAAGAAATGTTTTCTACGTTGAGCATAGGGCATAAAAGATAATCCGCTTCTAATGGAAACGGATTATCATAAGGTTTTATTGAAAGTCAATAGCTCAGATCAATCCTTAAACTGTTTTAGTACGGCCTGATTCGGTAACGCATCATACCCCATATTAAAGAAGGTAAAGGCAAAAATATCGGCATATTGCTCAATGGTCTTGCTTACCGGGGTTCCTGCACCGTGGCCCGCATTGGTCTCAATACGGATCAGGGTCGGGTTATCGCCGGTCTGTTTTTCTTGTAATTCGGCAGCAAACTTAAAGCTGTGCGCAGGTACCACACGATCATCATGGTCTCCCGTTGTGACCAAGGTTGCCGGGTAGGCAACACCTTCCTTTACATTGTGCACAGGACTATATCCCCTAAGGTATTCAAACATCTCTTCGCTTTCTTCTGAAGTGCCATAATCATAGGCCCATCCTGCACCGGCGGTAAAGGTGTGGTAACGGAGCATATCCAATACGCCCACGGCGGGCAAGGCGACTTGCATCAAATCAGGGCGTTGGGTCATGGTGGCCCCGACCAAAAGTCCGCCGTTCGAACCGCCCCTTATGGCCAAATATTCTTTTGAAGTGTACTTGTTCTTTATCAAATATTCTGCCGCGGCGATAAAATCATCGAACACATTTTGCTTCTGCATTTTTGTGCCTGCGATGTGCCATTTTTTTCCATATTCACCACCGCCGCGCAGATTGGGTACGGCGTACACGCCTCCTTGCTCCATCCAAACGGCATTTACGATACTGAAACTTGGCGTTAGGCTAATATTGAATCCACCATAGCCATACAAGATGGTTGGGTTTTTGCCATCGAGCTCAATGCCCTTTTTATGGGTGATGATCATGGGCACTTTGGTGCCATCTTTTGAGTTGTAGAACACCTGGGTAGATTCATAATCATCGGGATTGAAATCTATTTCGGGCTTCCAATATTGCTCATACTCCCCAGTTTCAACATTGTATTTGTACGATGATCCGGGAGTGTTGTAATTGGTAAAGGAGAAATAAAATTCCTTGTCCTCTTTTTTACCACCAAATCCACCGGCACTGCCTACGCCTGGCAAATTGACCTCGCGTACCAACTTACCATCATAATCGTACTGCATCACCTTTGAAATGGCATCTACCATATACTCTGTAAAAAAGTAGCCGCCACCGGTTCCCGTGGTCAATACATGTTCGGTTTCTGAAATGAAGTCCGTCCAATTTTCCGGTGTCGGGCTTGAAGCATCAACACTTACAATTTTTTTGTTCGGGGCGTTCAAATTGGTCACCAAAAAGAGTTTTGAACCTTCATTTTCGATGACATAGGTGTCAGAATCGGTATTGTCCAAAACGGTAATCAGTTCACTATTGGGTTGGGTCAAATCTTTTAGATAAAGTTTGTTGCCCGAAGTGGAGGTCGAAGCCGTAATAAACAAAAAGCGTTCATCCTCAGAGAGATAACCGCCGACATAGCGATGCTTTTGTTCTGGGGTGCCGCCAAAGATGACCTTGTCGTCTGATTGCGGAGTGCCCAATTGGTGATAGTACAATTTGTGCTGGTCCGTTTTGGCAGAAAGTTCACTGCCATCGGGCTTGTCATAGCTCGAATAGAAGAATCCATCGTTGCCTTTCCATGAGATACCGCTGAATTTAATATCGACCAAAGTGTCTTCAACGATTTCCCTTGATTCAGTATTGATGACAATGCCCTTTCGCCAGTCGCTTCCCCCTTCAGAAATTAGATAGGCCGCCTTCGAGCCATCCTTGGTAAAACTCAATCCCATTAGGGAAGTGGTTCCATCTTCAGAAAAAGAGTTTGGATCTAGAAAGACCTCGGCCTCTTCATCGCCTTTTTTGCGATACACCACATACTGGTTCTGAAGCCCATCATTTTTATAGAAATAGGTATAATCACCCTCCTTGAACGGGGAGCCCAGTTTTTCATAGTTCCAAACACTTTCCAACCTGTTCTTAAGGTCTTCACGAAATGGAATTTTGTCAAAATAGCCAAAGGTCACTTTGTTCTGTTCTTTTACCCAGGCCTCGGTTTCAGCGCTCATATCATCTTCAAGCCATCGAAAAGGGTCGGGCACTTCTGCGCCAAAATAGGTGTCAACAGTATCCACTTTGTCAGTAACAGGGTAATTCACGGCAATGGGTTCTCTTTTTTGTTCGGTTTTACAGGCCGCAAAGATAAGCAGCACTGCTAGGAGAGTTGTTTTTCTCATTTTCGATAGGATTAATTTGGTTAAAAATACCATAAAAAAACCTTTGAATTTGTTGAAAATCCAAAGGTTTAACGAATTTTAACCCTTTACTGCAATTTAGTGCTGGGCTAGAATTTTTCGTACTTCGTCGATTATAACATGGGGCCTATCGTGATGAACATAATGGCCACTTCCATTAACGATGAGATGTGTACTTTTTGGAGACATTTCAACCAATTCATTTTGAAAGACCAGCCATTGATCCCTTAGCTTTTTACTTTCTAAAAAAGATGATTTTTTACCTGCGGTCAAAACGGAAATCGGAACTTTTGGAAAACTTGGCTTTCCTTTAAAATCAGTATGGGCATTTTTGACAATATCGAGCTCATACTTTCGGTTACTTTTTTTGATAGACATGATCAACGTATTATAGATCAACCCATGTTCGTTTTTAAAATATTCGAATTGCTCTGGGTGTGAAGCATCCAAAAAGATGGCCCCGGCTACCTGCTCAGGATACAATCGTGCGAACATATTGATGTAGAGTCCACCCGCTGAGTGCCCAATCAATAGGTAAGGAGGGGGCACGTTATTTGACCTAAGGTTTTCATGCAATTG
>JANQOD010000306.1 GCA_028289745.1 Allomuricauda sp.
TTGGCCAATGGTGTCAAAAGAAATGATAAAAGCATTTTCAATGACTTTGAGCGAATCAAGCTTGTCGGTCTCCAAATCAGAGATCAAGTGAATGGTATCACCGGTCATTTGGTTTTCAAGATTCCATAGAATAGGTCTTCCGAGCATTTGTGTCACACCGGTTTTCTCTTCTGAGTGAATGGAATCGCACTTACCGCTCAGGTCGGTCTTGTAAAACTTTGCGTTTCTGAAAGCCCTCATTACCCTAGCCTCGGGTTTACCTGTGATCAAAAGAGTATCTCCATGTACATACAACGAGTCTTGATCTTGCTCTATAAGACCAATTGATACGGCCCTTTTGGTCGCAAAGACCGAGTCTTTGGCTTTATGCACTTCTGCATAATGGGCTTTTATGACACCTTTGTTGATGGTGTCGGTGACCTTGATATTATTTGTGGCCGAAGCAAATTCGGCGATTTTGTCAAAATATACGCTATCGCCCTCGATGATTCTATTGCTGTAGTTGATTTTTGTGTTCTTTACCCCGTAACCTTGTTCAACCTTGGTATCATAAAAACCCCGTTCACAGTAGATTTTGTAGTCTTCGCCCGTGATGGTAGAGGGGCCGTACATATAAGCATTTTTAGAAATACGGTAATAATCAAGTCGCTCAGAGTCAATAATGTAATCAGGGTTGTCGATATGTACGCTATCGCGGAACTGCACTTTCTTTATCTCCATGAAATACGTACCGATCCTACTGGTCAACACGTTGATCGAATCAACCACCTTGCCCCAAGTGTTATAAAATGACTGTTGCTGTTCACGGTTAAAGTAAAGCGTATCGGTGGTGAGGGTCATCTGCCCATCGGTGAGGTCAACATTTTCAAATGCACGGGCCAGTTTGGTGTTGCCATCATAATCAAGTTTGCCACTGTTCATTTCGATGGAGTCACCTTGTTGCAGCCTAACATTGCCAATCGCCTTTAAGCGGTTTTCTGTGGAATAGAAAATGGCGATATCACACCAGAGGTCTGCCCCTTGGTGCTCAAACTGAACTTGGCGTTCGTCATCTTTGCTGAAAATTGATGCCCCTGGAAACTGCTGTTCATCCTTGGTGAAGTTTGCGCCATACACAATGTTGATCTGGCGACCTTGAACAGTATCTTGTCTTTGGGCATCTTGGGCTTCAAGACTTCCGATGAAGCACCATGTGAGTATATATGGAATGAGTCTATACAATCCCTAAAATTTGCCCCAAAACTAGTGTTTTTTGGATGACCTGCTCAAAGATTGGGATAGATTTAATAAGTGCACAAAGACTTTAAAATTCCCGATACGTGGATTGTAAAAACTGGTTGGCTTCTTGTTCTGCGAACTTTGCGGCACTGCGATCCCAATGCAAGGTCTTGTTCGGGAATCGCCCGGCAATGACACCTAGTAAAATGGTTTCCGTCAATCTGGCCGCATATTCAAAGGGAGCCGTACATTCACCCTTGCCCAGACAGGCATCTACGAACTGGTGATAGTGTTTTGGACCCTCTGAAGCATAGTTTCGTATAGGTTTGCCCATATTGTGGGCCTTTTCCACAGCGGCAATTTCCTTTGAGATGTCAACATATTCACCATCCACTATTTTCATCGGCAATTCCATAAAATGGGGCAATAGCAAACGCCCCTTTTCACCGATGAACATGGCCCCTTGTTCGGGCAGTTTTCCTTTATTCGTCGCTTTGGTTTCCAATGATATTTTGTCTTTGACACTTTGATTATCTGAATCGGCCTGATTCGAGGCTTCCATTTCTGATTCAGTACCTGGCAGCTTAAGGTCTTCATGCATTTCCGGTGCTCCCGGACCATCATACCAAATCCATGTCAGTGTTTCCGTTGTGAAATCAGTGCCCGGAAATTCATAAGTGACAATATTTTTTTCAGGATATCCATAACCGTTGGGCTCTCGGCATTCATTGCGAACGGTCACGGGTACATCAAGTGCAAGTGCGTTATACGGGGTATCAAAAATATGTACGCCCATGTCTCCTAAGGTTCCGCATCCATAATCGACCAGTTTTCGCCAATTTCCGGGGTGGTACATCTTGCTTTTAAAAGGTCGCTCATGCGAGGTGCCCAACCAAAGGTTCCAGTCCAAAGACTTGGGTATCGGGTCACTGCCTTCCGGTTCTGGCCCATCATACCCCCAGTTTTTTGGCGACCAGGCCCTGACCGTATGTACTTTACCAATAA
This sequence comes from Allomuricauda sp., assembly GCA_028289745.1. Classification (GTDB taxonomy): domain Bacteria; phylum Bacteroidota; class Bacteroidia; order Flavobacteriales; family Flavobacteriaceae; genus Flagellimonas_A. The sequence continues at coordinate 2,224 of JANQOD010000306.1, forward strand.
TACCAGATTGAATTAAATGGGTGGCCAGTTTGTAATCATAAAATGAATGTACCTGAATGCCCATTTGGGTGACCAGGCCTTTTTCTTCGGCCAATTTTTTCATGGCCCTTGCTTCCGATACATAATGTGTCAATGGCTTTTGGCAGTATACGGGCTTGCTCATTTTCATGGCCAACATTGAAGCAGGGGCATGGGTATGATCCGGGGTCGACACGATGACCGCATCTATTTCATTGACCAATTCATTTAACATTATCCTGTAATCCGAAAAGGTTTTGGCACTGGGATGTTTGGCATGGGCCGCGGCCAAATTTTTTGAATCGACATCACAAAGTGCCACAACATCTACTTGGGGATGCGAGGAAATATCCCGTAGATCTTCGGCACCCATGTTGCCCACACCTATATGTGCGGTTCGCAAACGGTCACTTGCCCCCATATTTTTAAGGATGGATGGCACCAAGGCCACGCTTACGGCACCAAGGCCACTTTTTTTCACAAATTCTCTGCGGGAAGTAGTATTCACCATTGTTGTCTGATTTCAATGCTGTCAAATCTAATGATAAAATTGATATCAGCCATTGTGATAACAGAGCAATATGTCGTATCGATGAAAGATTAGCGGTAAATGGTCTGTAACCTATCTGGCCCAACAGAAACTATTTTAATGGGAACGTTCAGTTCTTTTTCTAAAAATGCAATGTAATCGTTCAGCGCAGGGGGCAGTTGGTCAGCTTTTGTAAGTTTTGTCAAATCTTTCGCCCAGCCTTTCAGTTCGGTATATAGAGGTATGACATTTTCACCTTCTATATTGTAGGGCAAATGTTGAATGGTCTTGCCGTTGTACTGATAGGCAGTACAGACTTTAATGGTCTCAAAGCCGCTCAAGACATCGGCCTTCATCATCATCAGTTCGGTGACCCCATTGATCTGTACGGCATATTTGAGTGCCACCAGATCGAGCCAGCCACAACGTCTGGGGCGGCCCGTAGTAGCCCCAAATTCGTTGCCCACGCGCCCCATCGTCTCACCGTCTTTGTCAAACAGTTCAGTAGGAAAAGGACCGCTGCCCACCCGTGTGGTATAGGCCTTGAAAATTCCGAGTACCTTTCCTATTTTCCCAGGGGCCACCCCCAGTCCCGTGCAAGCACCCGCCGCTGTGGTGTTCGAAGAGGTAACATAGGGATAAGTGCCAAAATCGATATCGAGCAGTGAGCCCTGCGCACCTTCGGCCAATATCTTTTTATCTTCGGCCATGGCCGAGAAAATGTATTGTTCACTATCGATGAATTGTAGTTTTTTAAGGGTTTTGATGCCCTCTAAAAACTCCTCTTCAAGCTCTTTGAGATCGTATTGGATGTCTACATTGTAAAAACCGATCATGGCCTCATGCTTGTTGGCAAGGGCACGATATTTCTTCTTCCAGTTTGAAAACTCGAGATCACCGACCCTCATGCCGTTTCGGCCTGTTTTGTCCATATAGGTAGGGCCAATGCCTTTCAGGGTAGATCCGATTTTAGCTTTTCCCTTTGAGGTTTCTGAAGCGGCATCCAATAATCGATGGGTAGGCAGTATCAGATGTGCTTTTCTTGAAATCAAAAGTTTAGAGGCGATATCAATATCAAACTTGTCGAGATTATCGAGCTCTTTTTTGAAGATCACTGGGTCGATGACCACACCATTGCCCACAATGTTCATGGCATTTTCATGAAAAATTCCGGAAGGAATGGTGTGCAGCACATGCTTGATACCATCGAACTCCAACGTATGTCCGGCATTGGGACCACCCTGAAAACGAGCGATGATATCATAGTTTTTGGTCAGAACATCAACGATTTTTCCTTTTCCTTCGTCCCCCCATTGAAGGCCGAGCAATAAATCTACCATGAAATATGCGGGTTATTTGGTTAGGTTTTCTTCTTCTTTGTTTCGGGTTCCGTAAAAATATAGGGAGTGGTTGTTGATCTCGATATCAAAAACCTCTTCGATGGTCTTTTTGATAGATTGTATGCGGGGATCGCAGAACTCGATGACCTCGCCGGTATCGGTCAAGATAACATGGTCATGCTGTCGGTCAAAATATGACTTTTCGTATTGCGCCTGATTTTTTCCGAATTGGTGTTTTCGAACCAGTTTGCATTCGAGCAACAGCTCAATGGTATTGTAGAGCGTGGCACGGCTTACGCGATAGTTCTTGGTCTTCATTTTGATGTAGAGCGATTCAACATCAAAGTGATCGT
>JANQOD010000324.1 GCA_028289745.1 Allomuricauda sp.
TAGAGTACTTTCGCATTTTAACATTTATTTTTTATCAATGACTGGAACAGTTAAATTTTTTAATGACTCAAAAGGTTACGGATTCATTACCAATGACGAAACAGGTAAGGACATCTTTGTTCACGTGACCTCTTTGAACGGAGTAGAGCTCAACGAAGGAGACAAAGTAGAATACCAAGAAGAAGAAGGAAGAAAAGGAATGGTTGCTGCACAAGTGCAAGTGATCGGATAACAATATTTTATTTTGGAATTGATGGAATCCCGGTATTGCACCGGGATTTTTTTATTGTGCTTACAGGAAAAAAGCATTTTTGCTACGATTTTGAAAGGGTAAAAATCATTATATTTCGTAATGGTCGCTTCACATCGAATCTTTTCGTCTTATATGGTGGTTGTTTTGATTTTTTTTCTTCAACCATACCTATATGCCCAAGAAGAAAAACAGATCACCGGTAAGATAACCACTTTAAGAGAGCCTTTAGAGAATGTTAAAATTGCTGTGGAAGGATCTAAATCGATCACCTCCTCAGATGCAAATGGAGAATATCAAATACATGCATCCATCGGGGATATTTTGGTTTACAGCCATTTGGGAATGAAAACTGTTAAAATAATTGTTGAAGATGTTACCCAAACCCTCAATGTTGAGATGGAAACAAAACCAGAACAGTTGGAAGAGGTCGTCGTTGCCAAAAAAAGGAATAGGGATTTGGAATTGGAATATGCAACCAATAAAAATATTATCAAAACTGCTTTTGGGTTTATTGACAAGACTACAAGTGCAGGAAATATTAAGATATTGGACGAAGACAGAATAACTACTAATAATCTCTGTATTTTGGATTTGTTAAGAGGAAAATTTGCAGGTGTTAAAGTGTATGGTGATTGTTTTTCCGGGGGAGGAGTGTCCATTCGAGCTCAAAATTCTATAAACAACACGTCAAATGCAATTTATGATGTCGACGGCCAGATTTTCAGGGATGCCCCTATCTGGATCAATATCGATAACATTAAGAGGGTCGCTGTTCTCATCGGTTTTGCAACCACAACCTTATATGGTGGTTTTGGAGGGACAGGAGTAATTGTAATCAATACGAAAACAGGAACTACTTCAACTATTCTCAAGGCTAAAGAAGCTCAAAAAAAGTACAACCCCAACCAATATGATGGCAGTGCATTGCCATATGCCGAGGTAATTCAACAAAACAGGCCCAAGTATCTGAACGACCTGTACGCTGTCGAGAATGTAGGAGAAGCCGTAAAGCTTTTCGAAAAATATGCAATCCCCTACGCAAATTCCCCATATTTCTTTTTGGATTCTTTTCAATATTTCATTCAAGAGTGGCAAGAACAGGAGTTTTCGCTCAATTTAATGGACAAACATTACCATCTGTTTCAAAAGAACCCCGTACTACTGAAAGCATATGCGTACCTTCTTGAAGACAAAGGCCTTTTTGGCAAGGCCAAACAGCTATACGTGCAGGTCATAAAACTACGAACAAACTACGTTCAGTCATATCTTGATCTTGCCAACAGCAACCTTTTAACAAATGATGCCAACAAGGCACTATCGTTCTACCTCAGGCTCAACAATCTAGAAAAGAAAGGATATTTTGATATTGACTCGTTGGGCTTGCGCCCCTTTTATGAGCGAGAGATACAGAGTGCCTTTGCCCAAGATAGCGACTATCTGTATGCTGCAATGAATACTGAACATCACGAGGATAACCACATCGGGGATACAAGGCTTGTTTTCGAGTGGAATGATGGCGAAGCCGAGTTTGAGCTACAATTTGTGGGTCCGAACGGGCAATATACCCGTTGGAAGCACACGATTGAAAATGCCGGGTCCATCATGAAAGAAAAGCGACTGGGATATAGTGCAAAAGACTTTTTCATCGATGACACACTTGATGGAGTTTGGCAAGTAAACCTCAAATATTTGGGAAATAAGAGCCTTACCCCTACTTATTTGAAAGTTCGCATGTACAAAGACTATGGCACTATGGCACAAACCAGAACCACCAAAGTTTTTAAATTGAGTGTGAAGGGCGTCAATCAAGAGTTGTTTTCTGTTCTTAAGCCGAAAACGCCGCCTACCGACCAATAATGTGCCGTTCTTCGAAAATCGAGATGTTAAAAAATCAATTGAGATTGCGTTTTTGAATGAAAAAACGCTTCAACATATCGGAAGCCTCATCTTCGAGTACCCCGCCCATTACTTCTGTTTTTGGGTGCAGGGTCGTACCCATCACATTGAAACCCCTTTCTAAATCTGCCGCTCCGTATACTATCTTTGAAATTTGGCTCCAGTATAGGGCCCCTGCACACATTTGGCATGGCTCCAATGTTACATAAAGGGTACATCCATGCAGATATTTTCCTCCTAAAAAATTGGAGGCCGCGGTAATCGCCAGCATCTCGGCATGAGCGGTTACATCATGCAATTGTTCGATTAAATTGTGCGCGCGTCCAATGATACGATTGTTGATGACCACCACCGCACCCACGGGCACCTCTCCCTTCCGATAGGCAATCTCGGCCTCTTGCAAGGCCTTTCTCATGAAATAGGTGTCATCAAAGGGATCTATCAATTTTGCCAAAGTCATTCGATTTAGGGGCAAAACTAGTAATCTTCACTTAAATCGTGTTGACGATTGTGGTATTTTTGCATTTTCTGTGCGTTGAAAAAAATATTGCCACATATCGACACCCCGTTGTATTTGAGAAAACTTGAAGAGGGCTCATTGCCCCAACTCGCCGATGAATTACGTCAATTCATCATCAATGTCGTTTCGACAAAAGAGGGGCATCTGGGAGCCAGTTTAGGGGTTGTTGAGCTGACCATTGCCCTGCACTATGTTTTTGATACCCCCAACGACAAACTGATATGGGATGTCGGCCATCAGGCATATGGTCACAAGATTTTGACGGGCAGACAAAAAAAATTCGAGACCAACCGCCAGCTGGGGGGCATCAGCGGTTTCCCAAAACACGGTGAAAGTGAATTTGATGCCTTTGGTACCGGGCATAGCTCTACCTCGATCTCAGCTATTCTGGGCATGGCCATCGCAGCAAAATTAAAGGGTGATCTTGGCAGAAACCATATCGCGGTCATCGGTGATGCCTCCATAGCAAGTGGCATGGCCTTCGAAGGTCTGAACCATTTGGGCGAGACCGATGCCAACGTACTTGTTGTACTCAATGACAACACCATTGGCATAGACCCTAGCGTAGGCGCCCTAAAAAAATACCTGACCAATGTAAAAGCAGGTACGGCCAAAGAAGAAAACCTTTTTGAATGCCTTAACCTAAACTATTCAGGGCCCATTGACGGCAATGACCTTACCGCTTTGATCGCCGAACTGAACCGCTTGAAAAATGTCAAGGGGCCAAGATTGTTGCACGTCATCACAACTAAAGGGAAGGGGCTTAAATTAGCCGAGGAAGACCAGGTCACCTACCATGCCCCTGGCAAGTTTGATGCCCAAACAGGTGAGCGGCCAAAAATAATATCGGACAAGGCACCCCCCAAGTTTCAGGATGTCTTTGGACATACCTTGGTCGAACTGGCCAAAAAAAATGAAAAAATAGTGGGCATTACACCAGCCATGCCTACCGGTAGTTCGTTGAAGTTCATGATGGAAGAAATTCCTGAAAGGGCCTTTGATGTAGGTATTGCCGAGCAACATGCAGTAACCTTGGCGGCCGGTATGGCCATTGATGGACTGGTTCCCTTTTGCAACATCTACTCTACCTTTTTGCAACGGGCCTATGATCAGGTAATACACGATGTGGCCTTGCAAAACTTATCGGTCATCTTTTGTCTCGACCGGGCAGGTCTGGTAGGCCAAGATGGCCCCACCCACCACGGGGTCTTTGATTTGGCCTATTTGAGATGTATACCCAATATGGTGATATTTTCCCCGATGAACGAAATGGAGCTTCGCAATATCATGTATACCGCCCAGAAAGGACTCGATCATCCGATAGCCATTAGATATCCCAGGGGAAGGGGCATCACAAAAGAATGGAAACAACCTTTTGAAACTATTGAAATCGGCACTTCAAGAGAACTCAAAAAGGGCCACGAAACCGCCATTCTCTCTATCGGCCCTATCGGCAATGTGGCCACTAAGATTATTGAAACCCCAAGCCTGCAAAAGATAGGGCACTATGACATGCGTTTCGTAAAACCATTGGATATTGAAATGCTCGATTATATCTTTGCCCATTATGACCATATCGTTACCTTGGAAGATGGCTGTAAAACTGGTGGATTTGGAAGTGCAATTCTTGAATACGCCAACGATAAAGCGTACAAAAACCCTGTGAAAGTTTTCGGCGTCGAAGATGAGTTTATTGAACATGGCACCATAGAAGAACTACACAATATTGTTGGCATAGATATTGATGCGATTTTGACTTTCATAGCACAACCCAACCATGATGCACATTAAAAAGATCTCCCTATTCCTTTTTTTCATTATTGCCGTCACCTGTTATGGTCAAGACTCCATTCCCACACAGACTACTGATAGTTTAGATTGGAACGTCACGGTTATCAGATTGGCCCAAGAACAGATTAAGATCATACCGCGGGGGGTCAGGCGCATAAGTCCGGTGATTTCTTTTAACAAGGTAAAGGCCCTTGACAAAAAACCAAAGAAATTCGTTCCTCCCCTTTTCTGGAAAAAAGAGAACTTACTCAATATCAACCTCAACGAAGTCGCTTTCGTAAATTGGAATGCTGGGGGAAACAATTCCATTTCGGCACTTGGCAATCTAAGTTTTACGAGAAACTATAAGTATCGATACCTTACCTGGGACAACGAGCTTCGGTTTCGCTACGGTATCAATGCGCAAGAAGGAAGGTCTATTCAAAAAACCGACGACCTCATTCGGCTTTCCTCAACATTTGGTTTCAGAAAAGACACCATTACGAGTTGGTTCTATTCCGTCAAGGTGAAGTTCAACACCCAGTTTTCAAACGGTTTTAAATATCCTGATACCTCAACACCCATATCACGGTTCATGGCTCCCGGCTATCTTTTCCTTGGGGCCGGTACCACCTACGCCCCTGACACAAAAAAACTGAACCTCTACATTTCACCACTTACTTACAAGGCAACCTTTGTTTTGGACCAAGACTTATCAGACCAAGGGGCTTTCGGTGTTGAAAAGGGAAAAAATGTTTTTGCCGAACTTGGCTTTTTGGTTACCAATACCTGGGAAGATGAAATCTTCAAAAACATATTCATCAACCACCGATTGAATATCTACACCGACTACCTCAAGAGTTTTGGCAATATTGATTTCGATTGGGAGTTAAACTTCAAATTAAAGGTCAACGAATATATCAATGCCGATATCGGCACCCATCTCATTTATGATGACGACATTAAATTTGATGAGGAAATAGCCGATGATGGCACCGTATTGAATCGAGGGGTACCTAGGGTTCAATTCAAACAATTATTGGGCATTGGCCTGGCCTATGCTTTTTAGATCTGCCTGCCCATGATCTTATTGTGAAGGTTTACCGCCTCACTGTCAGAAAGACTTGCCACAAAACAGCTTGCCGCCATCAACAGTTCATAAGCCGATGCTTCATCTATATTGATCGGGCCGTTCAATGAATGTAACAAAAGACGGTCGTAATTACTTGCACGGTTTTCTTTGTGGTTGAAAAGGGCCGTGGTGAAAACGCCGAGAATATCAGAAATGATCTTGTACCCTGCCAACTCTTTATCAATAACCTCGTTTGATCGATACACCTTCTCTATACTCAAGGCAATGATATCATCGATCTGGGGTTTATAAATACTCTTATCCATCAAAGCCGTTGAAAAATCGCCGTGCAAAATTGCTTCTTGCTGTTCGCCAAAAATCCGTATGGCATCGTTGATGAGTGTATTGATCGAGAGCGCCCTCAAATAACTCAAACGATCACTCATCAGTGTCATTTGATTATACTTTTGGGTATTGATGTGCTCTTTGACCAGTTTTATCAAATATTCGAGGGCAAAATCCTCAGATATCAACCCTAGATTGATGCCGTCTTCAAAATCAATGATGGTATAGCAGATGTCGTCGGCGGCCTCTACCAAATAGGTGAGCGGGTGCCTGTAAAAACTAGGGGCAGGGCTATCGGTCTTTCTTTTAAGACCGAGCTCATCGGCAATTTCGAAGAAAAAATCCTTGTCGGTCTGAAAAATCCCGAATTTTTTGTCGGCAATGTGCTTTGTGGGCTTTTTGGGGAGTGATTCTTTTGGGTATTTCATAAAAGCACCCAAAGTGGCATAGCTCAAACGCAGCCCTCCGGGCACTCCATCCCGAGATTCTGTGAGCAATTTGAATCCGTTGGCATTGCCTTCAAAATCGACCAGATCTTGGTACTCTTTTTCGGTAAGCCGCGATTGGTATTTTTGACCATCACCGGTTTTGAAAAAAGCCCCTATCGCTTTTTCACCACTATGCCCAAAAGGTGGATTTCCGATATCATGGGCCAATGAAGCTGCGGCAACTATGGCCCCAAAATCATTGAACCGATACCCGTGAACCTCTTGCAGGGAGGGATGTCTTTTTAGAATCTCTTTTCCCGCGATACGGCCAAGGCTTCTTCCCACAACAGAGACTTCGAGACTATGGGTCAAGCGGGTATGGACGAAGGCTTTTCGAACACCGGCACTAATGGGCAAGGGCATGACCTGGGTCTTATCCTGTAACCCTCTAAAGGCCGATGAAAAGATGATCCGATCGTAATCGACCTCAAAGCCCAATCGGGTCTCATCTTGTTCTTTGCGCAAACGTTTACGGGTGTCACCCTGTCTTTTGAGCGATAAGAGCTTTTCCCAATCCATAGTATCCCGAAATTTGCCCGAAGATACATTTTTAACCTTTAGTATCATTGAGGCAACCATCGACATCAACAGGTGCCGTTAAATCATTCAGCCTGTTCATTAATAACTTAAAACTAACTTTAATTTAACATTGACATGCTTTCTTTGCAGCTTGAAAATGAAAAAATTGATGTACCGTTCATTCTTTGTCATTGCCTTATTTTTTTCGGTCGCGGTCTCCGCACAGGACACTGGATCGATTGCAGGAAAGATCACGGATAGTGAACTGATAGGCGAACCCCTGTCGTTTGTGAACATTTCGCTCAAAAACACTGGTTTCAAAACGCAGTCAAATTTGCACGGCAATTTTGATATCGCTGAAATAACCCCTGGAAATTATACGATGATCATTGGTTTTTTGGGCTACGAAACCATGGAGTTTCTAGTGGAAATAAAGAAAAACGGAGTGACC
>JANQOD010000342.1 GCA_028289745.1 Allomuricauda sp.
GACCAATTTGGCACTGACCCGATTATTGGGCAGGTCTAAAACCGTAAACTGGTAATCGATTTGATTTTTTCTAAGCATTATGGTATCGGTGGCGAATACATCACGGGAAGGCTTTGCGACCGATCCATTGACCTTTACATGGCCCTTTTTACAAGCTTGGGTGGCCATGTTTCGCGTTTTGTAATACCGTACGCACCAAAGGTATTTGTCTATGCGCATATAGGTTGCAAATCTTTGTTAAGGTAATAATCAAAAATAGTGGAAAATCGTATCTTGCGCGACTATACGATAAAAGTTGTATGATACCGAGATCGATATATTTAATAGTGCTTACTATGGTACTGTTGTCATGCGGAAATGATGATGACAATAACTTTGAATCGGCGCCACCAAGGCTTTTGAGCGAGGTGGCAACTGAAGACGATGCTGAAATCAGGGAATTCTTAGAGACCCATTTCTATAATTACGAAGAGTTTCAAAGTCCACCTGCCGATTTTGACTTTAGAATCCGCATCGATACCATAGCAGGCGAAAATGCCGACAAAACACCCTTGATCGACCAAGTTGAATCAGCGGTGGTCAACGTTTCTTCTTCTGAATTCGGGTTGCCGGATGAAGAGCTTGATGTACCCCATACCTATTACTATTTATCAGCAAGAGATGGAGGAGGAATTGCACCAACGGTGGCAGATTCAACACTTTTTAGATATGAGGGCATGCTGTTGAATGGCAACAAATTTGATGCAACACCAAGCTATACTTGGCTACCGCTTACCTCTTTGGTCAGAGGTTTTGCCAATGGCATCTCAAATTTTAAATCTGGAACGGAAAGCAATCTGATAATCAACCCTGATGGAACATCTTTTTATACTGATAGCGGCATTGGTTTGATTATTATGCCCTCTGGGCTTGGTTATTTTATTGGTACTGGCCCCACAGGATCCCTACCAAGCTATTCAAATTTGATTTTTGCTGTTGATGTGGGCAATTTGATCGTTGACACAGACACTGATGGTGATGGAATACCCTCTATCATGGAAGATCTCAATGGCAATGGATATCTTTTTGATGACAATACAGATCTAGAATCGGAAACCAATGCAAATGTCAGGCCTACGGCAGACTTTCTGGATCCCGATGACGATGATGACGGTATTTTGACCCGTGATGAAATCGAAATCGATGAAATGGGAAATATCACCTTTCCTGATTCCGATAATGATGGCACTCCTGATTATCGAGATAGTGATAGTTAAGCAAAAAAGCCCCAACACTTTCGGGGCTTTTTTGTTTTTCTATTTTTGAAAAATCTAAAGCTTTAACGATAGGCTCAGAATCAACTGATCGGGGCGTGTATCGACCCTGTCACCGTTCAAATTGGTGATATTGGTGTCGATGAAGTTGACCTCGTTCTCTGTAAAACCACGTTCATAGCGCAAATCAACCCCAAACTTACCTAGATTCAAACCGGCCCCAAGATTTAGACCGACGGTCAAATCGTTTTCAACATCATCGAATTTGACATCGTCGAATTTTGTGCTGAGTATGTATTGAAAAGAGGGTCCTATGAACGCGTGCAATGGGCCGATGATTTTGGCTCCGACCAACACGGGTAAATCCAATTTGTTGATTTTTAAATCACCTTCATCGTAGTCTGAAGAGGTACTTGTATAAACCAGTTCGGGCCGTACATAGAGACGATTGCCCAGTTTGCCGAAAACCCCGACATGAAAACCTGCGTTTCTATCAGGATTTTCAAAGGCTTGCTCTGCAGAATTAAAGTAGTCTCCGTTGCCGTTGTAGTTTAATCCGGCCTTGATTCCGAAGCCAGGGCCTGCCTGTGCAAATGTGGCCGCGCCCATGAGGGCCATGACCACGGTAAGAAGTGTTTTTTTCATAATGTGCTCGTTTTTGTTCGTGTTGAAAAGTATCAAAGACGATACCAAACTCGATTATCGAGATTAAACTTGTTATACGGCCAGCCCCTAGATTTTAATGTCGTGCCCCGAATAAAAGAATCCAAGGGTTTGTGCCAAAGTATGTTATCTTCTTTTCAACACTTTCAAAACGGCTTTCTCAATGGCTTTATTGTTCAGGCCATATTTTTCCATCAGTTGCTCAGGGGTGCCACTTTCCCCAAATGTATCTTGTGTAGCCACAAACTCTTGAGGGGCAGGAAAGTGTTCGGCCAATGTACGGGCCACACTTTCGCCCAGACCGCCCAAAAAGTTGTGTTCTTCGGCTGTGACCACACAGCCCGTTTTTTTGACGGACTTCAAAATGGCTTTCTCGTCTAAAGGCTTGATGGTATGAATGTTGATGACCTCGACCGAGATACCTTGATTTTCGAGACTTTCGGCTGCCTTAAGGGCCTCCCAGACCAAATGCCCCGTAGCAATAAGGGTCACATCGCTTCCCTCATTGAGCGTAATGGCCTTGCCTATCTCAAACTTTTGGTCTTCAGGGGTAAAATTCGCCACTTTGGGCCTTCCAAATCTTAGATATACAGGGCCTTTGTGTTCAGCTATTGCAATAGTGGCCGCTTTGGTCTGGTTAAAGTCACAGGGATTGATGACGGTCATGCCCGGTAGCATTTTCATCAAACCAATATCTTCTAAAATTTGGTGCGTGGCACCATCTTCGCCAAGGGTAAGCCCGGCATGGGAGGCGCATATTTTTACATTTTTGCCTGAATAGGCTATGGACTGGCGTATCTGGTCATAGACCCTGCCCGTGGCAAAATTGGCGAAAGTGCACGCAAATGGAATTTTGCCCCCGATGGTCAAACCTGCGGCGATGCCCATCATATTGGCCTCGGCGATGCCTACCTGAAAGAATCGCTCTGGACTGTCTTCGATAAACTGCTCTAACTTCAAAGAGCCCACCAAATCGGCACAGAGGGCCACGACCTTTTCATTGGTCTTGCCGAGTGCTGCAATGCCAGCTCCAAAACCACTTCGTGTATCTTTTTTTCCTTGATCTATATACTTTTTCATCTGTAGAACTTTTTTAATAATCACCCAAGGTTTCTGGATTTTGCGCCAAAGCTGTCTGTAATTGTTCATCATTGGGCGCCTTGCCGTGCCAGGCATGGGTATGCATCATAAAATCAACGCCGTTGCCCATTACGGTATTCATGACAATGCAGACCGGTTTGCCGTTGCCCGTTCGATTTTTAGCTGCTCTCAAAGTGTTTATCACTTTTTCAAGATCATTGCCATCTTCCAATTCGAGTACATCCCATCCAAAAACCCTGAATTTTTCACTTACGTCGCCCAGATACAGCACCTCTTTGGTGGGGCCATCGATTTGTTGTCCGTTGCGGTCGATGGTAGCGACCAGATTATCGACCTTTTTGGCCGCGGCGAACATAATGGCTTCCCAGTTTTGGCCTTCCTGTAGTTCACCATCACCATGTAAACTGAAAACCAGATGATCGTCATTGTTCAATTTTTTGGCCAAAGCTGCACCAATGGCCACAGACATGCCTTGGCCCAAAGAACCTGACGCTACCCGAACTCCCGGTAGTCCCTCATGGGTGGTCGGATGCCCCTGTAAGCGCGAATCGATAAGGCGAAAGGTGTTCAGTTCATCGATTGAAAAGTAGCCCCGTCTGGCCAGAACACTGTAAAATACCGGTGAGATATGGCCGTTTGAAAGAAAAAAGACATCTTCTCCAGAACCATCCATATCAAAGCCCTCTTTGAGATTCATGATTTCATTGTAAAGGGCCACGAAAAACTCTGTACAGCCCAAAGAACCCCCCGGGTGGCCTGAGTTCACTTTGTGCACCATCCTCAGAATATCTCGGCGTACCTGCACCACCAGACGTTCCAATGTTTCAATATTTGCCATTGATCCTATTTTTTGATTCGCCAAAAGTAACGGCATTGGGTGCCATAAACAAATCAATGTGGATTAACTTATCAAGGTCTTTTCGACAATAACTTTATTTTTTTGTTAAGGGATTGCTGCACCCAAGATGGCTATATTTGCGTTCAAATTTGAGGTTTGGAATTCAACCTAACAAAGACGGATACCGATACCAAGGCAAGGGCGGGAACGATAACGACCGACCACGGTATCATAGAGACCCCTATTTTCATGCCCGTGGGCACAGTGGCTTCTGTCAAGGGGGTGCACCAGCGCGAACTGCGCAATGACGTTGACCCCGATATTATTTTAGGAAACACCTATCACCTATACTTACGCCCAGGAATCGATATTCTAGAGAAAGCTGGCGGCCTACATAAGTTTATGGGCTGGGAACGAAATATTTTGACCGATAGTGGTGGTTACCAGGTATATTCGTTGTCAGATAACAGGAAGATTAAAGAGGAAGGGGTTAAATTCAAATCGCACATTGACGGCTCACTCCACTTTTTCACCCCTGAAAATGTGATGGAGGTTCAACGTGATATAGGTGCCGATATCATCATGGCTTTTGATGAATGTACGCCATATCCATGTGATTATGATTATGCCAAGCGTTCGATGCACCTTACCCATCGTTGGTTGGATAGGTGCTTGGAACATCTTGAAAAGCTACCGCTCAAATATGGATATTCACAGGCTTCTTTCCCCATAGTACAGGGGTCGACCTATAAAGATCTGCGTATTCAATCAGCTGTATACGTGGCTTCCGTTGGGGCAGAGGGCAATGCCATTGGTGGCCTCTCGGTCGGCGAGCCCGCCGAAGAGATGTACGAGATGGCAGAGGTAGTCTGTGACATCCTCCCCAAAAATAAACCCCGCTATCTGATGGGTGTGGGTACCCCAGTGAACATTTTAGAGAACATTGCCTTGGGGGTTGATATGTTTGATTGTGTGATGCCCACCCGTAATGCACGAAATGGAATGCTTTTTACGGCCGAGGGCACCATTAACATCAAGAACAAAAAATGGGAAGACGATTTTTCACCCATTGATGAAATGGGCATCACATTTGTCGATATCGAATATAGTAAGGCCTACTTACGGCATTTGTTCGCGGCCAATGAATATCTGGGCAAGCAGATAGCCACCATTCACAACCTCGGCTTTTACCGCTGGTTGGTGAAGACTGCCAGAGAGCGTATTTTAGCGGGTGATTTTGCAGAGTGGAAAAAAACCATGGTCGCCAAAATGAACAACAGATTGTAATGCTTACCATTCTTGACAAGTACATATTGAAGCGCTATCTCTGGACATTCATCGGAATGCTCTTGCTCTTTGTGCCCATTGGCATAATGGCCAACCTGGCAGAAAAGATCGGCAAAATAATCGATAACGAGGCACCGATAAACGAGGTCATAATCTTCTATGCCAATTTTACCCTGGTCATCGGCAATTTATTGTTTCCGATTTTCTTGTTCCTGTCGATTATTTTCTTCACTTCGAAATTGGCCAGTAACACAGAAATTGTGGCCATTCTGAGTTCTGGAGTATCGTATTGGCGGTTCTTGCGACCTTATTTTATAGGGGCGACCATCGTGGCCATCTTGATTTTCTTCATGGGAATGTTCATCGTGCCCCATGCCAGTATAAATTATAATGAATTTCAGTACAAGTATTTCAAGAAGGGAAAGACCGATCGGGTGACCAATAACATTTTCAACCAGCTCAATGAAAATGACTTTATCTACGTGAGCCGATTTGACCCTTCACGTGATATAGGCTATAATTTCACCTTTGAACATTTTAAAGGCGATACGTTGGATTATAAGATTTCTGCCGCCAATATACGATGGATCGAGAAAGACAGTCTATATCGCTTGACATCCTATGCAAAGAGAAAGATTCGCGATGGTAAGGAAATTATTCAAACAAAAAGGAGACTTGATACGCTCTTCACTTTCGATATCGATGATCTGACACCGGTATCATATGTCGCCGATACCAAGAACCTGTTCGAATTGAACGAATTTATCAAAGAGC
Organism: Allomuricauda sp.; assembly: GCA_028289745.1. Taxonomy (GTDB): domain Bacteria; phylum Bacteroidota; class Bacteroidia; order Flavobacteriales; family Flavobacteriaceae; genus Flagellimonas_A. The sequence continues at coordinate 5,917 of JANQOD010000342.1, forward strand.
AGCGGCGCAAGGGTTCTTCCAATATCAACACTTATATACTTGTAAAATATAAACGCTGGGCCTTGCCCATTGCCGCTTTTGTGTTGACCATTATTGCTGTTGCGGTGTCATCGGTAAAGCGAAGAGGGGGCATGGGGGTCAACCTCGCATTTGGTATTGGGGTAGCGTTTATCTACATCTTTTTTGACAAGGTTTTTGGTACACTGGCCGAACAATCGGGGTTTTCACCATTGTTGGCGGTAATCATACCCAATGTACTGTTCGGGGCTTTGGGCATCTACCTTCTTCAGAAAGCAAAACGATAGTAGGGTTCTTGAGGCAATATCAGAATAAAAGGGAACGATTTTCCCTAAAGTTTTATATTTGTGCACTACTTAAACAAATGCCGTTGATGTTATGGAATATTTAGATTTTGAGCTTCCCATCAAAGAATTGGAAGAACAGCTCGAAAAATGTAAAGTGATTGGTGAGGAAAGCGAGGTTGATGTAACGGAAACCTGCCAACAGATAGAAAAAAAACTGGCCGAGACACGAAAGAGTATTTATAAAAACTTGACGGCATGGCAACGGGTACAATTATCAAGACATCCGAACAGGCCGTATACAATGGATTATGTTAATGCCATTTGTGGCGATACTTTTCTAGAACTGCATGGTGATCGAACCGTAAGGGATGATAAGGCCATGATTGGTGGTCTGGGCAAAATCGGCGACCAAAGCTATATGTTCATCGGGCAACAAAAAGGGTACAATACCAAGACCCGCCAATATCGAAATTTTGGTATGGCTAATCCCGAAGGATATCGAAAGGCACTACGGTTGATGAGAATGGCAGAAAAGTTCAACGTGCCCGTGGTGAGTTTTGTCGATACTCCAGGGGCCTATCCGGGTATTGAGGCCGAAGAACGCGGACAGGGAGAGGCCATCGCCCGCAATATTTTGGAGATGACCCGTTTAAAAGTGCCCATTATTGTCGTCATCATCGGTGAGGGTGCTTCGGGAGGGGCCCTGGGCATAGGTGTCGGCGATAAGGTGTTGATGTTGGAAAACACTTGGTATTCGGTCATTTCGCCCGAATCTTGCTCTTCTATACTTTGGAGGAGTTGGGAGTACAAAGAGCAAGCGGCCGATGCATTGAAATTGACGGCTACGGACATGAAAAAATTGAAGCTCATCGATGAAATTGTTCGCGAACCTGCCGGAGGTGCCCACAGCAATCGTGAAAAGGCTTTCGAGATTGTCAAGAACAAAATTTCAAGTCACTTTGAAGAACTCAAAAAGTTATCACCAAAAGATTTGGTGAAAACTCGCATGGACAAGTATGCCGATATGGGGGTCTTCAACGGGTAACCCTTGATTTTTCGTTTCGATTGATTTTTTTTGAAATCAAAACACATCGATTTTTACATTGTTAACACAATTTAAGAGTTATCAACACTACTTTTGTTGAAGACCTGTTGACATCACAACCTTGAAATTCAAAGTTAAGTAAAGGTTAATTCCATACTTTCGCATTCATGGACAAGCCTAGCCCAATCATCGGACGCAAAGTCGATAAATCGACAATCATCAGCCTTGAGCGAGGAAAAATTCCACCTCAAGCTGTTGATTTAGAGGAAGTTGTATTGGGTGCAATGATGATTGACAAAAAAGGTGTTGATGAAGTCATCGATATTTTGCATTCTGATGTCTTTTACAAAGATGCCCATAAGTTTATTTATGAAGCCATCTTCAAATTGTTCGAATCTTCTGAGCCGGTAGACTTATTAACCGTTTCTTCGCAATTAAAGAAAGATGGTCATCTTGAGGCGGTTGGAGGTGATTTTTACCTCATTAAACTCACCCAAAAAGTGGCATCTTCGGCCCATATTGAGTTCCATGCAAGAATCATTCTGCAAAAGTACATCCAACGATCGTTGATCAAAATCTCCAATGAGATCATCGAAGAGGCCTATGAAGATTCAACCGATGTTTTTGATTTGCTCGATACCGCAGAAGCAAAACTATATGAGGTAACGCAGGGCAATCTGAAACGTTCCGCAGAAACGGCGCAGAACTTGGTCATTCAGGCCAAGAAAAAGATCGAGGAGATCGCCAATAAGGAAGGTCTGAGCGGTATTCCTTCGGGTTTTGATAAAATTGACAGATTGACCTCGGGCTGGCAGCCCAGCGATTTGGTCATCATTGCGGCAAGACCCGGTATGGGTAAAACGGCCTTAGTGCTCTCGATGGCACGTAACATTGCCGTGAATGCAGAAGTGCCCGTAGCCTTCTTTTCGTTGGAAATGTCGTCGGTACAGTTGATTACCCGTTTGATTTCTTCAGAGACGGGGCTTTCATCAGAAAAACTCCGTACCGGACGATTGGAAAAGCATGAGTGGGAGCAATTGAACGTTAAGGTAAAGGCGCTCGAAAAAGCGCCGTTGTTCATCGATGACACGCCTTCGTTGTCCATTTTCGACCTACGGGCAAAGGCACGACGACTGGCTTCCCAACACAAAATCAAGCTGATCGTCATTGACTATCTGCAACTGATGACTTCTGGGGCAAGCCAGAAAGGGGGTAACCGTGAACAAGAGATTTCGACCATTTCGAGAAACCTGAAAGCATTGTCCAAAGAGCTTAACGTACCTGTAATAGCACTGTCACAACTTTCGAGGGCCGTAGAGACCCGCGGCGGTAGCAAAAGGCCCATTCTTTCGGATCTGCGTGAATCGGGCGCAATCGAGCAAGATGCCGATATCGTGTCGTTCATTTATCGCCCCGAGTATTATAAAATCGATGAATGGGACGATGAAGAGCGTACCCCGACACAGGGTCAGGCAGAGTTTATCGTGGCCAAGCACCGTAATGGCGGATTGGATAATATTAGGTTAAAGTTCATTGGGGCCTTGGGTAAATTTGATAACTTAGATGACTTTGACTCGCCATTCGAGTTCCAATCAAAGATGAATGCCGATGAAGAGAATCCATTTGTCACAAGAAGTTTCCCCTCTGCCGATGAGGCTTTTGACAATGATTCAGAAGCCAATGGTGATTTTGAGGAAGACAACGATATTCCCTTTTGATATTCTCGATTTCAAGACGAAGGCCATCCTGTCTTTGGTCATATGCCTCTTCTCTTACGCCGGTCTGTCCGCTTCGATGATTCTCGTTCCGATGGATGCCGAGAACCAAAAAAACCATTTAAAAGCCTATGGCATCACCTACTGGGTCTTGACCAAGCAGCAAAAAGTGCAATGGTTGTTGAACTATCGCGGTGGCTCGTTTTTGTTGCCAGATGGAGAAGTCATCCGCAGAGAATGTCAAATTCGGGGCGTTTCCTACGAAATACTTTCAGATGCCCAGGCAGAAGCCATTTTAGATCAAATCAGCAGTCCCTCCCAAAACCAAGATGCCGTTATTCTTGAAAAGGCGCCAAAGATAGCGGTCTATTCACCAAAAGACAACCAACCTTGGGACGATGCCGTGACCATGGTGCTCACCTATGCCGAAATACCCTATGTGACGGTCTATGACGAGGAGGTATTGGATGATAAACTGGCGCTCTACGACTGGCTGCATCTGCACCATGAAGACTTTACCGGCCAATTCGGAAAATTCTATGGAATGTACCGCGCCGCCCCTTGGTATATCGAGGGCAAACGATTGGCAGAAGAGAGGGCCGCAAAACTGGGTTTTAACAAAGTGTCTGAACAAAAAGGGGCCGTCACCCAAAAAATCAGGAACTATGTTATCGGGGGAGGTTTCATGTTTGCCATGTGCTCGGCGACCGATACATTCGATATAGCACTGGCTGCCAATGGAGTTGATATCTGTGAGCCCATGTTCGATGGTGACCCCTCAGAACCCAACTATCAAGGCAAGCTAGATTTCAACAAAACGTTTGCCTTTACAGAGTTTGTATTGGAAAGGAGTCCGTTGCGCTATGAGTTTTCGACCATAGACATGACGGCCAAAAGACAGATACCCAAAGAGTCAGATTATTTCTCGTTGATGGAATTTTCTGCCAAATGGGATCCTGTACCCACCATGTTGACCCAGAACCATACCATGTTGGTCAAAGGCTTTATGGGGCAGACGACCTCATTCACCAGAGATCAGGTGAAACCTACGGTCATGATACTGGGCGAAAGTAAACTGAATGGCGAGGCACGCTACATACACGGCATCAAGGGCAAGGGATTTTTCACCTTCTACGGCGGTCATGACCCCGAAGATTACCAGCATAGGGTAGGGGACCCCAAGACCGAATTGGAACTACACCCCACCTCACCGGGCTATCGGCTGATTTTGAACAATGTGCTGTTTCCAGCGGCAAGAAAGAAGAAGCAAAAAACTTAAGCCAGTTTTTCCAACACTTTCTCAACGCCCAATTGATCATTGCTCAACGTCTCGAATTGCGCTACTTTTTTTACATTGGGGTGCGCATTGGCCATGGCAAAACTAAAATCTGAAAGCTGCAACATCTCAATATCATTGTTGTAATCACCGAAGATCAGCACTTCGTTCGACCGAATATTGTAGCGTTTCATTACTTTTTTCAACGCATGCCCTTTATGGGCCTTAAGGCTAGATACATCGACCCAATTCTCACCCGACACCTTTACTTTTAGATGATCTTCTAAATGTTTTACGGCGGGATAAATGTATTTTTCTGAATCGATAAAATGATAGACGGCAATCTTCATCGTCTCTTCAGTGGAAGATTTTAAATCATCGATGACCTTAAACTCGGTATAGTACTCCCGCAACATTTTTTCAAACCGGGGCGAGCTGTCAGAAATATAGGCAGCGTATTTGCCACATAGTACCGGATAATTGTCTCCGACCCTTTCTAAAATGGTCAAAACATCGTTTCTTGTATCTGTGGGTAATGGGGTAGAGACAATCTCTTCACCATTGTCAATGGCAAAGCCACCATTTTCAGCAATGATGATAATATCATCTTTTATGGGCAGCAGCTTGTCAACAATACTGTTATATTGCCTTCCGCTGGCCGCCACAAATTGAATGTTTTTTTTACGCAGTCTTTCAAATAGTGAAAAGAACTGCCCGCTCACCTCGTGATTTGAGTTTAATAGCGTGCCGTCCATATCGGTAACGACCATTTTGATTTGTGACAGGTCCATGAAGCAAATTAAGGCGCAAAGGTAAGGGTATATATAAGATTCGTGCAATCTTTCCATTAAATTCGGATTTAAGTATTTTCTTTGGCGAAGAAAAGTCAGGCCTGATGCAATTCTATCAATCAGACATAAAGCTCAAACCCTTTTCAAGGGGGTTCCATTTGATAACAGATGAAGTTTTGAATGCCATTCCTGAAGTCAAAAAAATCAATAAGGGAATGCTACAGGTCTTTATCATGCATACTTCGGCCAGTTTGACCATCAATGAGAATGCGGATGCTACGGTACGAATCGATTTTGAAAGCCATATGAACGTTATGGTACCTGAAAATGCGCCCTATTTTGTACATACCTTTGAAGGACCTGATGATATGCCTGCCCATATCAAAGCATCATTGATGGGGGCTTCTGTTCAGATACCCATCACCAAGGGTAGGCTAAATCTCGGTATTTGGCAAGGTGTCTATCTCTGTGAGCACCGTGACCACGCGTCAGGTAGAAGATTGGTCATCACTGCCTTTGGCAACTGATCATTTCGGGAGAAAAAGTTCCCATTAATTTTTCTTCCGTAGTTTTTTTGAAATTTTCTTGGCCCAACTTTGGTACATTTTTTTTGAGGGATGCAAACTGTCGGAAGCGATTAGACTTGGGTTTACCCCCATGTTCCTTGACAGCGGAGTGATATCGATGACCAGTATATTTTTCTTTGCACTCATTTCAGAAATCAACTCATTATATCTACCGATTTCTTTGCTGATCTTGTGACGATCTCGAAAACCGGCAAAGGGAGTGACCCCCCAATCGGGAATGGTCAATACAAAAACTTGTTCGGCATTGCTATTGGCCAGTTCAATGCTTTTTTGCAACAGTTGTTCAAATTCTTCCTCGAACTTGGCGATGGGCAGGCCGCGATATTGATTGTTCACACCGATGAGCAGTGCTACTTGGTCGTATGATGGGTCGAGTTGGGCAGTGTCAAGGGCTTTTAACAAGTCTGTGGTCGTCCAACCTGCTTTGGCCAGAATATGGGGTTCGTCAAATTGCTGCTTCTTTTTGTTCATGAGTGCCTGCAATAGTATGGGCCAACTGTTTTTTGGCAGTTCGCCCGTGGCAGCGGTGTAACTATCACCCATGGCCAAAAACGTAAGAGATCCATTTTGTGCATATGAATAAAGGTTCAAACACAATATAGTCAATACGGTCAATAAAGAATTCCTCAACATTTTCACTGCGAATTACGGTAAGGTCAAAATACAAAAATCCCGCTGATAACAGCGGGATTTTCAATAAGCGGGGTAAAGTTTATGTAAAATTGTTATTTCACTTTTTCTACGATGGCCTTGAACGTCTCTGGGTGGTTCATGGCCAAATCGGCAAGAACTTTTCGGTTGAGTTCGATACCGTTGGCTTTCACCTTGCCCATAAACTGTGAGTAAGACATACCGTGTTGACGGGCACCCGCATTGATACGGGTAATCCAAAGGGCCCTAAAGTTTCTTTTTTTGTTTCTTCTGTCGCGGTAAGCGTACAACATCGCTTTTTCAACCGCATTTTTGGCTACTGTCCAGACATTCTTACGTCTCCCGAAATAACCTTTGGCTTGCTTCAGCACTTTTTTTCTTCGTGCTCTTGAAGCTACTGAATTTACTGATCTTGGCATTTTGTTTCACTTTTTTGTAGTAGGCGTTCCCTAATTCTGAATTCTTTTTAATGGCCTAACTCCATGGTTACTAATTAATGAATAAACCTTTGAACAATTATTTTAAACGCAATTGCTCTCTAATGTTGGCCTCATCTGCCTTGTGTACCAAAGTAGAATGGGTCAACCGAAGTTTACGCTTTTTTGATTTCTTGGTCAAGATGTGACTTTTAAAAGCGTGCTTCCTTTTGATTTTACCGGTACCGGTCAGCTTGAAACGCTTCTTGGCACTGGATTTCGTTTTCATTTTAGGCATTTCCTAAATATTTAATTAACTCCGCTTATATTGTATCGAGCTATCAGCTCTTTTATTTTTTTGTCGTCTTCGGTGCGATGAACATGGTCATTCGCTTTCCTTCCAACTTTGGCATTTGTTCTACTTTGCCGAACTCTTCCAACTCTTGTGCCAACCTCAAGAGTAGAATTTCACCTTGGTCTTTATAGACGATAGATCGACCCTTAAAAAAAACATAGGCCTTCAATTTGGCACCGTCTTTCAAGAACTTCTCGGCATGCCGCTTCTTGAACTCATAATCATGGTCATCGGTCTGCGGGCCGAAACGTATTTCTTTGACCAC
>JANQOD010000343.1 GCA_028289745.1 Allomuricauda sp.
CCTCACGTGTGCAGATCAATGAATTGCCCGACACAAAGGTTTCGTTCAACGACATGGTCTTGAAGGCCTGTGCGATGGCCTTGAAGAAACATCCGCAAGTAAACACTTCATGGAATGGCGACACCACCAGATACAACCACCATGTGCACATGGGTGTAGCGGTGGCCGTTGATGAAGGTTTGGTCGTGCCTGTATTGAAGTTTGCCGATCAGATGACCCTGACCCAAATTGGGGCCTTGGTCAAAGATCTGGCAGGTAGGGCGCGAAACAAAAAAATCAAACCTGATGAAATGGAAGGGAGTACCTTCACGGTTTCCAACCTCGGCATGTTCGGTATTCTCGAGTTTACTTCCATCATCAACCAACCCAACTCGGCGATCTTATCGGTTGGGGCCATTGTTGACAAACCAGTGGTAAAAAATGGTGAAATCGTCGTGGGCAGTACCATGAAAATCACATTGGCCTGTGATCACAGAACAGTTGATGGTGCCACTGGGGCCCAGTTCTTGCAAACACTGAGGGCCTACCTGGAAAACCCAGTGACCATGTTGGCCTAGGCCTTATGACCATTTTGGTACACTGGGCCTGTCAAGATGTTTGAAATGAAGACAGAAACAATTTTTAGAAGCATCCTTTTATCGGGATGCTTTTTTTATCTTTAAAAACACTAAAAGTTTGCTATGAAAAATATTGGTTTTTCAATTGTTTTCTTATTGTTGACGGCTTGTGGTGCCACCCGAACCGTACAATCGCGAGAAACACCTCCTGTAGGTCCTGATGGATTGAAAGCCGATACGAACGGTGTTGTCGAAGCTTCCAAAGAAATAAGCTTTACCGATGCCAACTTGATCGAGGGACATATGAATTATCTGGCCTCCGATGATTTAAAGGGAAGGGATACGGGTAGCGAGGGCATTGAAATGGCGGCACGCTATATTGAGAACCGTTTTAAAGACCATGGGGTGGAGCCCTATTTCAAAACCTTTCGAGATACACTTTCAAATCTCAGAAAACCTGCTTACAATATCGTGGGCATGGTGATGGGTAGTGACCCTCACCTAAAAGATGAGTTCATACTGGTTGGTGCCCATTACGATCATATCGGCATAATCAAGCCCCAAAACGGTGATTATATCGCCAATGGTGCCAACGACAATGCTTCGGGTACTTCAACGGTATTGGAATTGGCACGGTATTTTGGCACAAAAAGGGCCAATAAGCGAAGCCTGATCTTCGCCCTTTTCAGTGCTGAAGAAAAAGGACTGTTGGGGTCGAGGCACTTGGCCAACAAACTAAAGGAACTGGATTTAAACCTTTATACCATGCTCAATTTTGAAATGACCGGGGTGCCATTAAAAGGAAAAGATTACGAACTCTTTATCACGGGATACTACATGTCAAACCTGGCCGAGGTCTGCAACAGATATGCAGGTGAAAAACTGATCGGGTATTTGCCCACGGCCAAAGAGTATGATTTGTTCAAAAGATCTGACAATTATCCTTTTCACAGGGTCTTCGGAGTGCCTTCCCATACCTATTGTGGCTTTGACTTCACCAACTTTCCCCATTATCACAGGCCCAGTGATGAGAACAGTGAAATGGACTTTGATCATATGGCCCGTTTGGTGAACAAAATGATTCCTGTGCTGGAGGGTATTGCAAACGCTCCAAATCAAGAAATCAAAAGAAAATAATACAGATGGCCAATGTTATCATAACGGGCACCAGCCGCGGTATCGGTTTTGAACTTGTAAGACTTTTTGCCAAAGACGGGCATCAGGTGCTAGCCCTTTCGAGAAATGAAAAACCTGTGGCCGATTTGAATTTGGAGGGCGTCACAACTTTTCCTTTTGATTTGGGCAATGCCACTGAGTACCAGAAAGTGTCGAAGTTTTTAGAGCAGTGGAAAAAGGTAGATGTGCTCATCAACAATGCCGGAAGCCTTTTGATCAAACCTTTTTTGGAAACCACTACTGACGAATTCAAAACAATCTATGGAGTAAATGTCTTTGGTGTGGCCGAAATGACGCGTACTGTGTTGCCCAAAATGAACAGAAAGGGCCATGTGGTGACCATCAGTTCGATGGGCGGCGTACAGGGAAGCATGAAGTTTGCCGGCCTATCGGCCTACAGCTCAAGCAAGGGAGCCGTGATCACCCTGACGGAATTGCTCGCTGAAGAATTCAAGAAAACAGGCCCTTCGTTCAATGTATTGGCTTTGGGTGCCGTGCAAACTGAAATGCTCGAAGAAGCTTTTCCTGGTTACCAGGCACCGCTTATGGCTTTTGAAATGGCCCAATATATAAAAGAGTTTGCCTTGACCGGACAGCAATACTACAATGGCAAGCTGTTGCAGGTGAGCAATAGTACGCCTTGATCCGCCTTCTTTTACAGTATGGATGCTTCAATGGTCACGTCGGCATGCTTCCAAGCCTTATCAAATTCTTTTTTAATGTTATTGGCCTCATCGTTTTTGCCTTGGGCCTTGAGACTTTGATAAAGTCCCATCAATGACCAACCGTTCTGTCTGAGTTGCTCCAAATCTTCATTATAGATTTTCTCTGCCTCACTATACTTTTCGGCTTTCATTAAAATGGCCCCCAAAGTCTGTCGTGAAGGGATGTGCCAGGGTGAAGGCTCGCTATAAATCAATTGATCTTCCAGTTGCACCGCTTTTTTGAGATGTTCAATAGCGCTCAATAGGTCTCCCTCCTTGGCGGCAACTTCACCGGCCACCACTTCATGGGCCACTTTGGCGATATTGGAGGTAGGATTCGTATAGTTCGCAATGACATCATCAAGGCTAGGATCATCTTTCATGGCTTCTATAGCCTGTAATTCTTCTTTGGCTTCTTTCAGGTTGTCTTTTCGTAAAAAGGCAATGCTACGGGCATAGTGCCATATTAGTTTCAGGTGTTTGTAATCGTCTCCTTGATAGGGAATGGTCAAAATCTCGTTCCATTTACCGAAACGGGTGTATGCCAAAAGGGGCGTTGAGGCAAAATCTTGTAAGAAAGGCAATGTGGCCAATTCAGCGATTGGCACCTTTTCAGCTGTTTTTTTTGCGGCATCGATGGCCGTTTCACTATCACCTAGCAGACTGGCGGCCGACCACAAAAAGTGGAGATTATGTGGATAATATCCCAAGGGGTACATGCCTTGCGAATAGCACTGCGAGATATAATCTTCATCGGCTAAGATGGCCCGCTGGTTTGATTTTACGGCATCTAAATAACGGCCCACACGAATGTAAATGTGTGAGGGCATGTGTACCAAATGCCCTGTTGCGGGCATGAGACCTCCCAATCTATCAGCACTTGGCACAGCCAAATCGGGTTGGGGCAGTTCGACCATATGTATATAATAATGGTGCGCCCCTGGGTGGTCGGGATCGATTTCGATCGCTTTTTCAAGTGCCGCCTTGCCTTTTAAGGTATTTGGTGCCGGACTACCATCATTGTTCCAATAATTCCAGGGCATGGTGTTCATAATGGCCGCCGCATAGAGTGTCTGCACATCGGCATCTTCTGGAAATTGATCGGCCACTTCGGCCATCGCTTTCATATAGGCAATGTTCAGCTCGGCAATGTCTTTGTGCATATTATCGCTGTAGCGAGACCCTAGCGCTGCGATAAGTGCTTTTTCTTTGGCAGAGGCCTTGTCAGTGGTCTTTTGTGCCTTTTGCAATGCCTTGAAAGCACTCATTTTTCGTTCATCATCGGGTAATGGATCATTAATGTTCGGTCCCAACGCGTATGCCTGTCCCCAAAATGCCATAGCGGAATTGGGGTCTAATCGTGCAGCTTCCATGAATGAACGGTGGGCCTCGGCATGGTTAAAGGCATAGGTAAGCCGCAACCCTTGGTTAAAAAAGGTCTGCGTCTCATCGGTCGAGGTCGAAATGGTAAAACTGTGGTTGCCCAGATTTTCAAAGAGCGGGGCGATCTGTTGGGTGGTGTCAACGTCAGTCAGCATGAATTTGGCAACAGTGCACTTCAAAAAGTTCATTGAGGCCATTTGGGGTCGTGGATTCGTTTTTTGCTGTGTTTTTGTAAAGATAAAGGTTGCTAATAGGGCCAATGCTCCTAAAAGCAATAGTTGCGACTTTTTCATCGTGATGGTACTGTAGTGTTTTTCGTATTGTGGTACTACGGATATCCGTTAAGGGGAGAACTGCTTAAAAGCCCTGATTTCGAGAACATTAAAGATAGTAAAAAATTTGGGTAATACTACAATGGCCCATATAGGGTGCAAGACGGGCAGGTGATAGTGTGACTATCGAAGAAACAGTATCAACATATCATTTCTTGGGCAATACGGCCGTTTTTTTATAGTTTTTCAAAATTGACCTGATTTCAACATGGTATATTGTGGTAGTAGTACTCTTGAGGCTGTTGCTGCTTGTGAAGTACAAAGAATTTTCATCGCGGGTCAAAAATGGATAGAGGTCACTTCCCGATGTGTTCAACTCTTTGATGTTTTGCGGTGTTGCCCATCTGCCGCGGTGTTTGAAACTGATATAAAGATCGCCATATGAAGAAACGTTTTGATCTCTTTGTGATGCTTCAAAGAGCAATATATCTGCACTGTCGTTTATTTCTAGATTCCATTCGCCAGTTGATGAATTGATGGTATTTCCCATATTTACGGGGCTGCCCAGTCTTTTATCTGCCAAATAGGAGATATATAGATCGCCTTGACCATATCCGCCAGGTCTGTCAGAAGCAAAATACAGATTTCCTTCTCTATCGGTCCGAGGGCTGTATTCTCTCTCAGCAGAATTTATCGGGTAGGGCAGCCAAATAGGATCGCCCCATCGACCGTTCTTGTTTTTTACGACCATCCAAATATCCGCTGATGTGGTAACGCCTTTTGAAGGTCTGTCTGAAACGAAATACATTCTATTGCCATCTTTGCTCAAATGTGGGTCACTATCATCATATTTTCCAGAAAACGAAACAATTTTCGGCATTGACCATTTACCATTTTTCCTTACGGCATGATATATTGAGCTCTTGAGATTTTCGCCACCCCATTTTTGGTGGCTCGCGGCAAAATAGACTTCCTTTTTAGAGGAGGGCAAAGCACACGAATATTTCACTGAAAACGCTGATGTTGTGCTGGGCATGAAAACATGCACATTTGTACTTCTGTCCGACTGTGCAGACATTATACTTGAAAGTAATATGGGCAACATGATTTGACAGACAATAAAACGTTTCATCAGTGGTTTTTGAAGGAAATGGATGAATATACAAGATGTTCACTCCCAATTTACCACATAATAAATATAATTGGGACACCTTTATTTTCTTTTCAAAAAATCAAACCCTTATTTTTACCCTGTGAGCGAAACCTTGCAAAAATACCTTCCCGAAAGAGCAGTCGAGTCCTGTTTTGAGCTGATCAAAGCGCACGGGGTGCATCTTAAAATCGTGAACCATCGGGTAACACGGCATGGTGATTATCGTCAAATGCCTCAAGGGGGTCACCAAATCACGATCAATGCCTCGTTGAACAAATATCGTTTTTTGATTACGTTGGTGCATGAAATTGCCCATTTGGTGGCCTTTGAGCGCTTTGGTCGGCGTATCAAACCCCATGGGGTAGAGTGGAAGCGCACCTTTCAGCAACTGATGCTCCCCTTTATCAGGCCCGAAGTTTTTCCCTCACAATTGTTGCCATTGATTGCCCAGCATTTTAAAAACCCGAAAGCTAGCAGCGGCACCGATACCAGATTGTCTGTGGCCCTACAGAAATTTGACCCCGTTGACCGTACCAAGAGCTATGTGTTCGAACTGCCCATGGGCAGTACTTTTCGCCTCTATAATGGCAGATTGTTCAAAAAGGGAAAAAAACGCGTAAAACGCTACGAATGTATTGAATTGGCGACGGGTAAACTATATTTGTTCCAACCGAACGCCGAGGTTGATTTTGTCAGGGAATAAATTATCTTGGGGCAATCCCGACAGTTATCAGACCATTAAATTACGATTATCGAGTAAACAAGATGAACAAAGACTATTATGCCGTTTTAATGGCCGGAGGTGTGGGATCTCGCTTTTGGCCCGTAAGTACCGAAGCCTATCCGAAGCAATTTCACGATATGTTGGGAGTGGGCAAAACGCTGCTACAGAGCACATTTGAACGTCTTACTCGATTCATACCGAAAGAGAATGTCTTGATATTGACCAATACGCGGTACAACGATTTGGTACTCGAACAATTACCGATGGTCACCCAAGAGCAGGTGGTGCTCGAACCCGTCATGCGCAATACGGCTCCCTGTATTCTGTATGCGGCCCTGAAGATTCAAAAGATAAATGCCGATGCAGTGATGATAGTGGCCCCTAGCGATCATTGGATAGAAGACGAAGCGGCTTTTGAAGACGATGTCAAAAAATGTTTTGAAAAGTGCAGCCAAGAGGCGGTACTATGTACCTTGGGCATTCAACCCAACGAGCCGAACACCGGCTTTGGGTACATTGAGTTTGAGAAGGATAGCACCGAACCCTTAAAAAAAGTCGTTCAGTTCAGGGAAAAACCTGATTTGAATACCGCAAAAGAATTTCTTCGGCAAGGCAATTTTCTTTGGAACGCAGGGATTTTCATGTGGAGTATCGAAACGATTGTCGAAGCATTCAAAAACCATCAACGATCCCAATACGAACTTTTTGAAAGTGGTATTTCGTGCTATAACACATCTGAGGAAAAAGACTTCATCAAAGAAAATTATCACAAGGCCGAAAACATTTCAATCGATTATGCTATCTTGGAAAAGTCTAAAGCCATCTATACCTTGCCCGCCACCTTTGATTGGAATGACCTTGGTACCTGGGGGGCACTTTATGAAAAGCTCGATAAAGATACCGCCCAGAATGCCGTGGTGAACGCAGGGGTCTTGTTGACAGATGCCAAGGGCAATATGATACGGTCAAAGGAGGGAAAAGTGGTCGTGATCGATGGATTGGAAGATTTCATCATCGTTGATAAAGACGATGTCTTGTTGATTTGCCCCAAATCAAAACAACAGCATATCAAAAACGTACGCGCTTCGGTTCAAAAGAACTTTGGTGATAAGTTTGTATAAACATGGAAGGTAAATTTGGCCAAGAAAATGTCACTCCCGCCGCTAACGAGAACAGCGGTGAGGAAATGAAAAAAGATTTCAAGGGCTTTTTGGGAAGCACCAAAAAGTTTCTGATGGAAGTACTTGAAATCAAGAGCAACACAGATCCGGTTGCCGCTAAAGAATCGATTATTGCCGATATCCCTTTCAAGGGACACACTTCATGGATTTTGATCTGTTCCATTTTCATTGCCTCGGTGGGGCTCAACGCAAACTCTACGGCCGTGGTCATCGGTGCGATGCTTATTTCACCCCTAATGGGCCCGATTTTGGGCATGGGCATGTCTTTGGCCATCAATGATATCGATACCCTGCGCCGTTCATTGAAGAACTTTGCCGTGATGGTGGTGCTAAGTGTGGTGACCGCATTTCTGTTCTTCTATTTTTTCCCTTTGCGTGATGAATCTTCAGAATTATTGGCGCGAACGAAGCCTGATATTCGAGATGTGCTGATTGCTTTCTTTGGTGGCCTGGCCCTGGTTATTGCTAGGGCTAAAAAAGGAACCATTGCCAGTGTCATTTTTGGGGTGGCCATAGCCACGGCGCTGATGCCACCACTGTGTACGGTGGGCTTTGGCCTAGCCATTGGCAAACCGCTGTATGCCGCAGGGGCCATGTACCTTTTTATCATCAATACCATTTTTATCGGCCTGGCGACCTTTTTGGTCATCAAATACCTCAGGTTTCCCATGGTGCGCTATGCCAATTCGCGAAAAAGGCGATTTATCGCCCGCGTAGCTTCCTTGGTCGGGTTGGCAGTCATGGTTCCTGCCGGATTTACTTTTTACAATGTTTTTCTCGAATCGCTTTTCAGAAAGCAGGCCCAGCAATTCTTATCCGATACGGTAGAAATTTACGAGTTCAGGGGAAACGGTCGCTATGAGAATGATCTGACCGATATACATTTCGATAAAAAAGAGGGTTCATATCTTGAAGTCGCTATTTTGGGCACCGAGGAAGTGCCAGAAAACATCATCAATACGTGGAGGAACAAGAAGAACGATTATAGTCGTTTAAGGGATGCAGAATTACGGGTGCTTCAAGGGGGCAAAGATGATTCAGAAGAAAAGTTCAATTATGTGAGCGAGCTTTATGAATCAAAAAAAGCAGAGCTCTTGACCAAAGATGAACGCATTCGGGTATTGGAAGAAGAGCTTGCATCGTTGAGTGAAGCCGCGGCCATGCAAATTCCTTTTCAAGACATTAGCGCAGAAGCGCGGGCGAATTATGAAAATATTGATGCGATGGGTTTTTCGTACCGTATCCAGACCGATTTCAATAAACTCGATACCATTCCGCTTTTCGAGGTAAAATGGAAACAAAACATCGGTCAAGGCCAAATTGACAACGACCAAAAAAAATTAAGCGATTGGCTTAAACTTCGACTTCAGAACAATAAGATACAGGTAAAGCAAGTGAAGGATTAATTCCGCTCCTCAATATACATCTGCCGTACCTTTTTGAAGAGTTCTGAAGAATACACAAAATTGGTTACGGCCTCATTTTCGGTCTTGAAGATCTCTTTGTTGGTACCTTCCCATTCTTTGAAGCCATTTTTCAAAAAGATAATTTTTTCGCCAATTTCCATGACCGAGTTCATATCATGCGTGTTGATGATCGTGGTAATGCTATATTCATCGGTGATTTCTTGAATCAGGTTGTCGATCAGAATGGCCGTTTTGGGATCAAGGCCTGAATTCGGTTCGTCACAGAAGAGGTATTTCGGATTCATGACGATCGCCCTTGCAATGGCCACCCTTTTTTGCATGCCCCCCGATAATTCTGAGGGATATTTTTCGTGCGCATCGGTGAGGTTTACCCTTTTCAATACAAAATCGATACGGTCTCGCATTTCACTTTTTGATTGCTTGGTAAACATTTCCAACGGAAATTTCACATTGCCCTCAACGGTCATCGAATCAAAAAGTGCACTGCCTTGAAAGACCATTCCCATCTCTTGACGCAAGTTTCGGCGTTCGTCCAAAGATAGTTCTGAATAACGTTGTCCGCTGTAACAGATGTTTCCCTCATCGGGTTCTATAAGACCCAACATGCATTTCATGAGCACCGTTTTGCCAGAACCGCTTTGGCCAATGACCAAATTGGTCTTTCCCTGTTCAAAGGTTGAGGTTATTCCCTTTAAAACATGGGTATCGCCAAATGATTTGTGTATGTTCTGAATTTCTATCATCAGCCGAGTAGCATTTGGGTCAGAATATAGTTAAGAATGATGATGACAACGCTCGTCCATACAAAGGAAGTAGTGGCCGCTTTACCCACTTCGAGCGCACCGCCCTTCATATAATAGCCATGAAACGAGGGCACCGTGGCAATGACAAAGGCAAAGACCAAGGTCTTGATAAAGGCATAGGTCACGTGAAAAGGAGTAAAATCCAATTGTACTCCCTCTACGAAAGTGCCACTAGGAGCATATTCACCGAACACGGCGGCGACCCAACCTCCCGTAATGCCCACATACATGGCAATGGCCACGGCAAATGGGTACATGAGCATGGCAATGATTTTCGGAAAAACCAAATAGTTCAATGAGTTTACGCCCATGACCTCCAAGGCATCGATTTGCTCGGTG
>JANQOD010000361.1 GCA_028289745.1 Allomuricauda sp.
TTGGCACCTTTCAGCAACACCCCGCCCACTAACAGGTCATGGGTTTTGATATGCTTTCGAATACTATACTCGTTCGAGTAATCGGTGACCACGTGACTGGGCATCACATCATTCACATAGCGCAGGCGTTTCATGTTGACATCCATTATGGTCACATGGGCCCCGAGGCCCGCTGCCATTTTTGCAGCCTGTATGCCCACCGTGCCCGCACCGAGAATGAGCACACGACCGGGAGACACCCCGGGCACACCGCCCAACAACACGCCACGGCCCTTGGCCGGTTTTTCTAAATACTTGGCCCCTTGCTGAATGGCCATTCTGCCCGCCACTTCTGACATGGGGGTCAATAAGGGCAGGGTACCTTCTTCATCTTCAACGGTTTCATAGGCAATGCAAACGGCCTTACTCTTGATCATCGCCTTGGTCAGCGCTTCACTCGATGCAAAATGAAAGTAGGTGAACACGATTTGATCTTTTTGAATTAAATCGTATTCTTCGGCAATCGGCTCTTTTACCTTGACGATCATTTCGCTCATGGCATAGACCTGGCCTATGGTATCTAATATAATGGCACCTGCCTGTTGATAATCTTTATTGAAAAAACCACTGCCCGATCCTGCGCCATCTTGCACATAAACGGTGTGGTTGTTCTTGACCAATTCATAAACTCCGGCCGGTGTCATGCCCACGCGGCTTTCGTTGTTCTTGATTTCTTTAGGTACCCCTATGATCATTTTGTTGTGAATTTTATGATTACACTTCAAAAGTGTGTCAAATAAAACAATCTAAAAAGAAAAATCGATAAAAAGTTAGGGGTATACGATAAAAAAAGTAGTTATTCTAAACATAGACCCCAAAAAAAAGGGGGTACAATAAAAAATGATTTAGAAAGTCAGCACTCCCCCCCGTCGGAATAAGATACCTACCAAAGACGGGTGGTGTCACCCCACAATATTCACAATCTTACCGGGCACCACGATAACCTTTTTCGGGGTTCGACCACCCAAATAATCGGCTGTTTTTTCATGGGCCATGACCGCCTGTTCGATTTCATCTTTGCCCATATCGGCCGGTAGCTGCATCTTGAAGCGCAACTTTCCGTTGAAGGATATCGGGTATTCTTTTGTGCTCTCGACGAGGTATTGCGCCTCAAACTTGGGGAAGGGCGCATGGGCAATCGATGCTGAATGCCCCAACCTCTCCCAAAGCTCTTCGGCAATATGGGGGGCATAGGGCGACACCAAAATGGCCAAAGGCTCGAGAATGGCCTTGCTCGTGCACTTTTGGGCGGTCAATTCGTTCACGCAGATCATAAAGGTCGAGACCGAGGTATTGAAACTGAAGTTATCGATGTCTTCTTCTACCTTTTTGATGGTCTTGTGCAGTGTTTTCAGGTTTTCTTCAGATGGTGCCGCCTCTTCAATGTTTTGGTAGAGTTTCCAAAGTTTTTTGAGGAAAGAATACACCCCCGTGATACCGGCCGTGTTCCAGGGCTTTGATTGTTCGAGCGGACCTAAGAACATTTCGTACAAGCGCAGTGAATCGGCCCCGTAGTCATGGACAATGTCATCGGGATTCACCACATTGTATTTGGACTTGGACATTTTTTCTACTTCACGGCCAACAATGTACTTCCCATCCTCTAAAATAAACTTCGCATCTTTATATTCTGGTTGCCATTTTTTGAATTCGACAAGATCAAGCTCATTCTTAAAATTGACATGATCTACCAAGGCATGGGTCTTGTAAAAATTATATTTGTTTAGAAGTGGAGTAAACATCGCCTTGACCTTATCATTTAATCCAAGTTTCCGCAATTCCTCATTCAAATTTTTTAGTAAAAGATTGGTTAATCTCTCTCTGACTTCTAAACTATCTTTTTTGTTATCATTTGATTTCCTAAAGTGTTCAATTATCCCTTCAGACAAAAAGCAGTCTTTTATGAACCCATATTTCACCTGGAGTTCAGATAAAGAACTTTTCTCTTTATCTGTCAAATATGATAAAGCACCATAACCACTTTTTACTGAGATATTGTTTTTCATCGTTACGTCCTCCCCTTGAAAAGTGATATTAAACCCAATTCTTTTAGCAAAGGCGCTTTCTCCAGTAATCATCCCTTGATTGATCAACTTTTTGGCATACTCATCTTTGGGCACCAAGCCCTTATCGAACATGAACTTTTGCCAAAAGCGTGAATAGAGCAAGTGCCCCGTGGCGTGCTCGCTACCGCCGATATAGAGGTCCACATCTTGCCAATAGCCAATGGCCTCTTGTGCGAAGATCGCTGAATCGTTGCGCGCATCCATATAGCGGTTGAAGTACTGTGAGCTGCCTGCCCAGCCGGGCATGGTATTCAATTCTAACGGAAATACATTCACATGATCAACCAGATCATTTTTAACCACTTCTGCCTTGAGGCGGTCCCAGGCCCAGACAGTGGCATTGCCAAGGGGTGGTTCGCCCGTTTCAGTGGGCAGGTATTTC
>JANQOD010000388.1 GCA_028289745.1 Allomuricauda sp.
TCACTAAAATTCCAAGCATATCCTCCCTCAATGGCTCCTGAGAAGTTTATGGGATCCGATGCAGATTGGGGATCTACCCCATGCTGGAGGATAATCGCAAAAGGGTCATGGTCATATCTGTTATAAAACCCAAAAAAGCTGGGCCCTTCGCTCCTTACGAAATCTTCGCCGACCGCATTGGAGTTCAAACCGCTTCCCAAAGAAACTGCCATATAGCCATCACCTGTATATTCTTTTGAATCTATGTTGACATTACCGGCAGAAAAATCCCCAAAAAACGCAGGTGAATAGGCCTTGCTTACAGAAACATTTTCGATGATATCTGAACCAAATAAATCGAGGTTGATGTTCTTTTTGTTTACGTCATTTGATGGTAATGAAAGGCCATTCATGGTAGTATTTTGATAACGATCTCCCAGACCACGCACATATACATTGCTTGATCCCTGTTGCTTCGAAATACCCGAAATCTGTGCCACGGCGGCGGCGGCATCATCAATGCCCTTAAGGGTCAACGCTTCCGCACTGATGGCTTCCTGTATGGTCAGCGCCTTTTTTTGTTCAAGCAGCAGCGCGATTTCTGAGTCTTTTGCCGCAGAAGTGGTTATGATTACTTCGTCAAGTGCCACGCCTTGTGAAGCACTCATGGGAACATTGACCTGAGTAACTTTACCCGCCTCGACAGCGACATTGGGGATTTCTACTGTTTCATATCCTAGATAACTGAATACCAGAGTATATGTTCCAGGTTCCAATCCTGGAATTTCATATAATCCGTCAAAATCAGAGGTGGTTCCTGTTGTCGTGCCCTTTATCAAGACATTGGCAAATGCCAATGGTTCGTTGTTCAATTCTTTGTCGGTCAGTTTACCCACAATAGAGCCATTTCGCTGAGAAAGTACCGTCGTGGCGCAGAACAGAAAAACGGCCAGAACAAAAAAGTTTTTCATTATTATTAGTGTTGATTAAAGTCCGCCGCAAAGGAATACAGGAGCTGTAAAAGTCGTGTTAGCCCTTTGTTAAGAGTTTATTTAAAAACCTTTACCATATGGTTACCACATTAAATCAATGTTAAGCGATAAAGGAGTTTTAGTATTATCTTTACATTTGGGCGATTAACCAAAATTTTCATCCCATGAAAACTAAAGACATCAAGGTACTTTTGGTCGATGATGAACCTGACATTCTAGAAATAATCAGTTATAATCTTTCATCTGAAGGCTATCAGGTATTCACGGCCAAAAATGGTGTAGAAGGAGTTGCCAAAGCAAAGAAGAAGCATCCGCATCTTATCATTCTTGATGTCATGATGCCCGAAATGGATGGTATTGAGGCCTGCGAAATAATGCGCAAGACCCCAGGGCTCGAAAATACCGTGATTGCCTTTTTGACGGCACGGGGCGAAGACTATTCACAAGTGGCCGGATTTGATGCAGGAGCCGATGATTACATTACCAAACCTATCAAGCCCAAAGTTTTGGTCAGTAAGGTGAAAGCGTTGCTGAGAAGACTGAAAGAAGAACAGAATGAGGTCGAAGATATCGTCAAGGTCGGTGATATTGTCATCAATAGGGAAGAATACAAGATTGTCAAAAAAGGAAAGGAAATCATTCTTCCCCGCAAAGAGTTTGAATTGCTGTCACTTTTGACCTCGAAGCCCAGCAAGGTTTTCAAGCGAGAGGTGATATTGGACAAGGTCTGGGGCAATGAAGTCGTGGTCGGTGGTAGAACCATTGACGTGCATATCAGAAAACTACGTGAAAAAATTGGTGACCATCATTTTAAGACCGTTAAGGGCGTGGGGTATAAGTTTGTTCTGTAATGGCCATTAGATTAAGGAAGTCATACAGATTTGCACTCCGCTCCTCATTGTTGATTTCCTTGATTCTTTGCGCTGTACTATTAGGCACCTCACTAATCTTCAAAAATTGGGACTGGCCTTTTGTTCTGATGTTTTTTCCCATCTGTTTTACCGTTTCTTTTTTGATTATCCAAATTCGTGTTGAACGGTTCATATATCGCAGAATAAAAAAAATATATGATGATGTATCGATACTCGAGTCCTCACCTTTATCCAGTAGGCCCATAACCACCGATATGAAAACCCTTACCGAAGAGATCGAGAAATTTGCCCAAGACAAGAAAATCGAGATTGATACCTTGAAAATCAGGGAAGAGTACCGTAAAGATTTTTTGGGCAACGTTGCCCATGAGCTGAAGACTCCGCTCTTCACCGTGCAAGGCTATATTTTGACCTTATTGGATGGCGCCCTGAGAGATAAAAAGGTGCGCGAAAAGTATCTAGAACGTGCCAATAAGGGCGTTGAACGGCTAATCTATATCGTAAGGGACCTTGATATGATTACCAAACTTGAAACGGGCGATCTTCACTTGGACAAAGAACGTTTTGACATCGTTGAATTGATAAAGAGCGTTTTTGATCTGTTGGAAATGAGGGCTACAAAAAAGAACATCGTCCTCACTTTTGATATGGACTACGAACAGCCGATCTACGTCTCAGCTGATAAAGAGAAGATTCAACAGGTGATTACCAACCTTTTGGTCAATTCCATAAAATATGGCCATAATGATGGTACCACCGAAGTAAGTGTAGAGAACCTGATCAAGAACAAGGTGATTATTAGAGTGACCGACAATGGGGAAGGAATCGCAAATGAACATATACCGCGATTGTTC
>JANQOD010000054.1 GCA_028289745.1 Allomuricauda sp.
TCGAACTCTATGTCAAGGTCAACAAAAATTGGCGGTCAAATCCAAACCAGCTTAAACGTTTTGGTTACGAAAAATAAAGGTTAATTTGTTCTTTGCCTACGGGCTAGTTCATTTTGGAGTCAGACATTGGTAGAAATTTTAAACTGGCCGAAATGAAAAACTTCAACAAATTTCTTTTGCCCCTTTTGGTGATCTCTGTGTTATCATGTGAAAAAATAGATGACTTTATCGGTAATCCCGGTGGTGAAGACGATGATGGGCCAACCACAGAAACCAGGGTAGATTTTGCGTTCAAGAACACGTTTCAAGTAGGGGGCGATGGAGCCGCTGAAATAGCCGCTTTTGACCCCATCACCAATAGACTCTTCGTAGTAAATGTTGAAGTGCCCGAGATTTCTGTTTTCGACCTTACCGACGTCAATAACCCCATGCGTTTAGATCCGGTGGTCTGCGTTAATCCTGGGTCACCCAACAGTGTTTCGGTAAAAAATGGAATGTTGGCCGTGGCCATCGAATCTCCCAACAAGCAAGAAAATGGCTTTATAGAGCTGTTTGAGACCAATGATACACAAAATGAGGTAAATAGTGTTGAGGTAGGGGCGCTTCCTGACATGGTAACCTTTACACCCAATGGCGAATATTTGGTCGTTGCCAATGAAGGAGAACCCAACGATGATTACACTGTAGATCCCATGGGCATGGTAAGTATCATCAAAGTGGCGACGGGCGAAACCTATAATTTAGACTTTGTGGCCTTTAATGGAATGGAAGAAAGTTTGGAAACAGACGGTTTTCGGGTTTTTGGCCCAGGCGCTACCTTGGCCATGGACGTAGAACCCGAATATGTGGCGGTATCAAATGATTCTAAAACTGCTTGGGTGACGCTACAAGAAAATAACGGTGTGGCCGTGGTCAATCTAGAAAGTAAGCAAATTACCGATATCTTGCCCTTGGGGTATAAAAATTATACCAATCCGGGAAACGAAATAGACCCAAGTGATGAAGACGGGAAAAAAGAATTGAGAAGTGTTCCCGTTTTCGGCACCTATCATCCAGATGCCATTGCATACTATAGCGTAAACGGAATGGATTATGTGGTTACGGCAAATGAAGGGGATGCGCGAGAGTATGAAGGTGAGCCCGGTTTTGTAGAAGAAGACAGAATCAAGGACGTGGTACTTGACCCTGAGGTATTTCCAGATTTTGAAGAACTTCAAAAAGAAGAAAACCTCGGTAGATTGAAATTGACCCTTGTTCAAGGTGACACCGACGGAGATGGTGATTACGATGAATTGTATAGTTTTGGCGCCCGTTCTTTTTCGATCTGGTCGGGCATGGGCCAGTTGGTCTATGACAGCGGCAACGATATTGCGGCCAAGACATTGGAGTTGACCCCAGATGTATTCAATGGTGATGACGGCCGCAGTGATGACAAGGGGGCTGAGCCTGAAGCTGTGACCATACAAGAAATCGGGGGCAAGCAAATATTATTTCTCGGTCTGGAACGTAACAACCAAATAATGGTTTATGACATATCAAACCCAAGCTTTCCAGAATTCATACAGATTTTGTCGACCAATGGCGATATTGGGCCAGAAGGTGTTTTGGCGGTAAGTGCTGAAGACAGTCCCACGGGCAAAGAACTGTTGATAGTGAGCAATGAGGTAAGTGGTACCGTTACCATTTATGAGAATAGGTAAGATAGTTTCTGCTTCATAATTGAGTCAAGTTTGTCAGGCACGGTCAGTTTATTGGCCGTGTTTTTTTTGAATGGTTATAAAAAGCTCATCGGCATAACGCCGCAATTGTTGCATTTGTGGTTTGCCCTTTTCCTTGCCCAATCTGCCGAAGGCATAGAGTACAAACCAAATAAGAACCAAAAACCCCATGCCCACCAACCATATGGTGATATCGTGGCCCAGTGAGTGCTTCGAATACGCAAAAATGCCCAAGATTATGAACAAGGTCGCTACCCCAAAATGCAAGAACATAAAAAAGGTCCATAAGGTTGGGTTGGGCCCGAATACCCCGTGAATGGTGCTTTTACCCGGACTGAACGAACTTATCTCTAAATGAAGTTGTGGTGTCCAAAAATTGGTTTCCTCCCTTTTGAACCTAATGTAGATGTGTTCATCAATGCGTTTGAGCAAAAATGGATCTTTGGCCTTGATGTCAAAAGCAGCCTTTAGGTCTTCAGGATCGGTATACAGTCGAATATCAAACCGGGGCCTTAGAACAATCTCATTGACTAGGTCGCTCATTATTCATTGGTTAAGCGAAGAAAAGGTATCCATTTTTCTTTATAAATAGTACTACTTTTGCCAAAATTTTAGT
>JANQOD010000415.1 GCA_028289745.1 Allomuricauda sp.
GCTCTCGATGCCAATCTTGTTGTTCTTGACCTGATTGTAATATTCCAACAATTTTGAGAACGACTTATAGGCATCTTCGACCTTGATCAAAGTGGTCGAGATTGCCTGTTCGGGCACGAAATCTTTGTTGACAATGGTAATTGACGCCTTGGTCGAGTATATATAGGGAGTGTATTTCGGATTGGCCAAAAATGTCAACGACCCCTTTTCTCCCTCTTCTATTTTTGATAATTTGTGGACGGCCGTTTGAGGATTTCCCTCAACTTCTCCCTCGAGTATTCCAGCAATTTGGGTGGCCGTAAATTTCATCGCTGCAAAAGTAAGAAAATTTGTCAAACGCTTGCCTTGGGATAGCAGGCATAGTATTTGGTAACAATCTTTGCAAAAGAGCCCCTGCCAAAGTGATCGGAAACTTTTTCAAAGTCGTTCAGTTTTCCATTTTTTCCAAGGATGTTGATTTTTTGGTATTCATTGTCATATACCTGGTTTTTCACCAGACCCGAAAATACAAAGTAGCGTGCCCCTTCATCGCCCAAACGGTATTCGTTTTTTACCCATGCCAATTTTTCGGCGAGCCGCTGTGGGTTCATTGGCTTGTTCTTTAGTTTTATTTTCAGGAGCCTTCGCCCCAAAAGCATTTTACAAAGTTTGGCCAACACAAGATCATCTGAGCCCTGCCAACGTTTTATTGCCGATAGTATGTCGATATCGTCAAGATCGGCAAAACGATCTAAAGTGTCATCATCGAACGCATTTTCTGTTATAACATGGTTTAAAAAGAGCTTTAAGGCCTCACTGCCCTCTAGGTCTTTGCCCATGCTGGCCAAAAACCTGGCCCTTTCCAAAATCTTGACCAAAAGCATCTCGGCCATCAAACTGGTCTTGTGCAGGTACACCTGCCAGTACATGAACCTGCGGGCCATCAAAAATTTTTCAACGGCATATATCCCTTTCTCTTCGATCACCAACTCGTCATTGACTACATTGAGCATGGTGATCAATCGTTCAGAATTGATATTGCCTTCGGTAACCCCGGTATAAAAACTATCGCGCTTGAGATAATCTAAACGATCCATATCCAACTGGCTTGAGACCAATTGGTTCATGAATTTTCTATGATAGGTGCCCTTGAAAATCTGCAGGGCCAGATGCAACCGACCGTTAAAAACTTGGTTCAATCGTTCCATAAAACGTATCGACAATTGTTCATGGCCGATGCTGCTTACCAACGAATCTTCCAAAGCATGTGAAAAGGGACCATGGCCGATATCATGTAACAAGATCGCGCAAAGCAAGCCACTCTCCTCTTCCCCTGAAATATGAACATTCTTTAGCCGCAATAGTCGAATGGCCTGGGTCATCAAGTGCATACTGCCCAGGGCATGGTGAAATCGGGTATGGTGTGCCCCAGGAAAAACCAAATATGACATGCCCATTTGTGATATGCGCCGCAATCGCTGAAAATACCGATGGTCGACCAGCTCTAAAATTAGTTCATTCTGAGTTCCAATAAAACCGTAAATTGGATCGTTAAAGATGTTGAGCTTGTTGCTTTTGGCCAAAGTGAACACTAATTTAACACACAAAGATAAACACTATATGAACAACATTTCCATTCTCTGGGTAGATGACGAAATAGACCTTTTAAAGCCACATATACTTTTTTTGGAAGGCAAGAACTATCAAGTGGTGACCTGCCAAAGTGGCCAAGAGGCCTTGGTCGAAATCCGTGACAAGTCTTTTGATATTGTTTTTTTGGATGAGAACATGCCCGGAATCTCAGGATTGGAGACCTTGAACGAAATCAAACAATATGACGCCTCACTGCCAATCGTAATGATTACCAAGAGCGAGGAAGAATATATCATGGATGAGGCCATAGGTTCACAAATCGCCGATTACCTTATCAAGCCCGTCAATCCGAATCAAATATTGCTCTCCCTAAAAAAAAGTCTTGATAATTCACGTCTGGTCTCTGAACGTGCCACTGCCAATTACCAACAAGAGTTTCGAAAAATTGCCATGGACCTTTCAATGGTCAATTCTTGGGAGGAGTGGACAGAACTTTATAAAAAGTTGATCTATTGGGAACTTCGGCTCGAAGATATCGAAGATTCTAGCATGTTCGAAATACTGGAGTCCCAGAAAGTAGAGGCCAATAACCAGTTCGGCAAGTTTGTCGATAAAAACTATGGCGATTGGTTTGATGATAGTGATGCCCCCGTCATGTCACATACGCTGTTCAATAAATTGGTCAGGCCCGAGCTTAAAGACATCGCTACCCTTATGGTGGTCATCGACAATTTACGGTACGATCAATGGCTCGCCTTCGAAGATGTGCTGACCAACTTCTACCGTAAGAAAAAAGAAGTGCCCTATTGCAGCATTCTGCCTACGGCAACACAGTATGCCCGTAACGCGATTTTCTCGGGGCTTGCCCCTTTAGATATGGAAAAGCGGCACCCCGACTGGTGGAAGAACGATACCGACGAGGGGGGTAAAAATCTCTTTGAGGACAAATTTTTGGCCGCACAACTGAAACGATTGGGCATGGACCTCACATGGGAGTACCATAAAATCAGCAGTTTGAAACAGGGCAAGCAGTTGGCGCAAAATTTCAAATCAC
>JANQOD010000010.1 GCA_028289745.1 Allomuricauda sp.
AGGATAAGTCTATTTTCCTCTAAATGGATATATACTTTCAAATCATCAAAGTTACAGTCTTCTGGAACCAAAAAATTTTCTGATGAATAATCAGATAAATCACTGTCATTTATTTCATAAGTGCCACTTACATCGCTATCGCTATCAGTCCCCATGAAACATAATGAACCATTGGCCATATAGGTACCATCGGCAGAAAATATGATGGTCTTGTCACTATTGACCGGATTAAAATCGCCACTGCCATCGCCAGGATCGGCATATTGTTCGATCAATAACCAAGTACCGATCAAATCGGAGGGTCGGTTAAGGCTATCTTCTTCATCGCAGCCCAGTAGTAACAAGAAAAGCACAAGCACCAGTACTGACTTTCCCATACAAACAATGTTTTGATTGAAGATGAAATCTCTGAAATAAGTTGCGTGGCCATAAATGGCTAACGACTATAATTTGGACTCTCTTTGGTTATCGTCACATTATGCGGATGACTCTCACCAATACCGCTAAAAGTGATTTTGACAAACTTGCCCGTTTCTTTTAAGGCTGCTATGTCCTTGGCGCCACAATAGCCCATGCCGGCCCTTAGACCGCCTATAAATTGGTGCATACTTTCATACAACTCGCCCTTGTAGGGTACACGGCCCACAATACCCTCAGGCACCAATTTTTTGATATCGTCTTCGACATCTTGAAAATAGCGATCTTTACTGCCCTCTTTCATGGCCTCTACCGAACCCATGCCCCGATAGCTTTTGAACTTACGGCCTTCATAGATGATGGTTTCTCCAGGAGATTCTTTTGTTCCCGCCAACAATGAGCCCAACATAACACTATCTGCACCCGCGGCAATGGCTTTAGGGATATCGCCCGTATAACGAATACCCCCATCGGCAATTACGGGAACACCGCTTCCCTTTATGGCCGCGGCCACCTCAAGTACTGCCGAAAATTGTGGGAAACCGACACCGGCCACCACCCGAGTGGTACAGATCGAACCTGGACCGATACCGACCTTTACCGCATCGGCCCCTGCCTCAACCAAATATTTGGCCGCTTCGCCCGTGGCGATATTGCCCACAACAACGTCCAATTCTGGAAAGGCATCCTTTATTTGTTTCAGGGTATCGACCACCCCTTTGGTGTGCCCATGCGCGGTATCGATGACAATGGCATCGACACCGGCCTTGACCAAAGCACCTGCCCTGTTGACGGCATCTGGGGTGACCCCAATGGCCGCCGCTACCCGAAGGCGACCGTACTGGTCTTTATTGGCAATGGGTTTCTGGGTCAGTTTGGTGATATCCCGAAAAGTGATGAGTCCGACTAAATTATAGTCATCATCAACGACGGGAAGCTTCTCGATTTTGTTCTCTTGAAGAATATCTTCCGCCTCTGTCAGCGTGGTACCTCTAACAGCGGTCACCAGATTTTCTGAGGTCATGACCTCGGTAATGGGCCTATCATCATTCTTTTCAAAACGAAGATCGCGGTTGGTGACTATGCCCAACAATTTTCTGTCTTTATCAACAATCGGAATGCCCCCAATACTATGCTCTCTCATACTGGCTTTGGCATCACGGACCATAGCATTTAACGGAAGCGTCACTGGATCCAATATCATACCGCTTTCAGCTCGCTTCACCCTGCGCACCTTCATCGCCTGCTGCTCAACGGTCATGTTTTTGTGCAGTACGCCAATGCCTCCCTCACGGGCCATGGCAATGGCCATCTTTGATTCGGTGACCGTATCCATCGCCGCTGAAGCAATGGGCACATTGATGGTGATGTTTCGCGTAAACTTTGTTTGGATATTGACCTCCCTAGGAAGGATCTGTGAGTAGGCCGGCACAAGAAGAACGTCGTCATATGTGAGACCTTCGCCGACAATTTTTTTAAGGTGGGCTTCCATTGCAATTACCGATTAATTGCGTGCAAATATACCACAATTAATCCAACCTTCCGGCTCAACCGATAAACCTGTTTCTTCACGAATTGTCACTCTTTTCTTTTATCGCGGTAATAATTTCAAAAATCAATGATAGGCAGAAAAAAGTTCGGTGGCCTTATTATAAGCTGCTTCAAAGGCCATCCAATTTACATTTGTTTCTGCCTTGGCTGCCGTGAAATACGAGAGTATCTTTTCAGTGGGCATGTTGCCCGTAAGTTCATCTTTGGCCATGGGGCAGCCCCCGAAACCCTGTACGGCCCCATCAAATCGACGACAGCCCGCTTTATAGGCCGCATCGACCTTCTCATGCCATTTGGTGGGCGTGGTATGCAAATGCGCGCCGAACTCTATATTGGGATATCTGTGAATCAAATTTGAGAACAAATAGTCGATGACCTGAGGGGTCGAGCTCCCTATGGTATCAGACAACGAGAGTATCTTTACACCCATAGCAGCCAGTTTCTCTGTCCACTCCCCCACTATCTCCACATCCCACGGATCACCATATGGATTGCCAAAGCCCATCGAGATATAAGTGACCACCTCTTTATCGGCCCTGTTGGCAATCTCTAAAATTTCTTTTAAGGTATCTACCGATTGGGCTATGGTCTTATGCGTATTACGCATTTGAAAGTTTTCTGATATCGAAAAGGGATAGCCCAAATAATCGATCGGTTTGTGCATGACGGCATCGTTTGCGCCCCGAACATTGGCCACAATGGCCAACAACCGGCTCTTGGTCTTTGAAAGATCAAGCCGTTGCAATACTTCAGCGGTATCGGCCATTTGCGGAATGGCCCTTGGCGATACAAAACTACCGAAGTCGATAGTGTCAAAACCACAACCCAAGAGTGATTGAACGTACCGCGCCTTTTCTTCAGTGGGTATAAAGGTCTTGATGCCTTGCATGGCATCACGTGGACATTCTATGAGTTTCACAATTGACATGGAATGCCCCAAAATTACCACTATTTATCAGATAGCAATAGGTACAGGGCAATACCTATGAAGACCACAATTTGCAGCCATTTGAAAAAGACCATTGTACTTGGATTTTTCTTGGTATACACCGATATGTTTCCGGCAAGCAGGGCAATGGCCCCAAAAACAATAAAAGTGACCCCCATAAAAAGCAACCCCAATATATAGAACTGCCAAATGGTATTCAAGGTATCACTGAACAAAAACCCAGGAAAAAAAGCCAAAAAGAAAATGGTCACTTTCGGGTTGAGGACATTCATCGCAAATCCTTTTACAAAAAGATCCTTCAACCCTCTTTTGGAAACAGCGTTGTTCGAAATCTCAATCTCACCCTCAGACCTAAAAACCTTGTAGGCCAAAAAAAGAAGGTAGGCCGCTCCAAAGAGTTTGATGATCCAAAATAATGTGTCGCTTTTATTGATAAGTGCAGAAACTCCAAAGGCCAACAAAGTTGTATGTACAATACAGCCACTGACCAGCCCTGCAACGGTTGCTAGGCCATACTTTTTTCCATAAGAAATACTTTGTGTCAGTACAAAGATATTATCGGGGCCGGGTGAAATGGCCAAAACGGCCGAGGCCGTTACAAATGCTGCAAGTATCTCGTAATTCAAGGTAGAAAGGCTATGACCGGTCTAAAATAGCCTTATTGATCTTCTTGACCAAACTTGGTCCTTCATAGACAAATCCGGTATAGAGCTGCACCAAATCGGCCCCTGCACTCAGCTTTTCAAGGGCATCTTCTGCAGAATGTATCCCTCCAACCCCGATAATGGGAAAAGCATTATTGCTCTTTTCTGCCAAAAAACGAATGACCTCGGTACTTCTTTTGGCCAATGGCCTGCCACTCAACCCCCCTTTTTCCTCTACCAAGGTCAAATGCGATTTCAACCCCTTACGGTCGATGGTCGTATTGGTGGCGATCACACCGTCTATTTTGGTCGCCTTTATGATGTAAATGATATCCATCAATTGTTCATCAGAAAGGTCTGGAGCTATTTTTAATAGAATAGGTTTTTCAAGTGTTCCAAATTTCGTCGCATATTTCTCGTTCTCACGCTTCATTTGGTTCAGCAACTGCATCAAAGGTTCTTTTTCTTGCAATTCACGTAGACCGGGGGTATTCGGAGAGCTGACGTTGACCACAAAATAATCGACATGCTCGAACAATGCAT
>JANQOD010000021.1 GCA_028289745.1 Allomuricauda sp.
ATACTGTTCAAAGAATTGGTTTGAAAGGGGTAATGTGGTTTCTGAAAGAAATTCTTTATGCTTGTCAGCTCTTACTGTATATTCGGTAGATCACAAAAAATTTTGAAGAATGGAACCCCATCAACAAAAAACCACCTCCTTTTAAAGTCAAGGAGATGGTCTTGATTCTGTTTTCTCTTTAATGTGGCCGTTAGACCATGTTCAATTCAAAACAAGTGGCTTGTTTCGATTATTCATTCGCTTCGATTCGATCTACAAGTTCATATAATATACTATATTCAAAACCTCCTTCTGGCATAATTTCACCCATTTTTGATTTTGAAATTACTTCTTGAAACGAGGCATCCATTCCATCGGGGTCATACCTCAGGTAATTCATGGCATCTGACATTTTATCGAACCCATCCCAGGTCAAAACCGAAAACCTCGCCAGTTTTCCAGTGGGGTAGACCACCGACATCAGCCCCCATGATTTCATTCCCAAGTTTCCGCTTTTGATGTTTTTTTCGTGAAGAGGTTTCCAAAGTTCTTTGTTTTCTTGAATAAATGCTGAAAGGCTTTTGGGCATGGCATAATTCACCAAAGCGTACTTGTAATCTCCTTCGACCATGTCTTCCAACTGCATCCAGTAGTCAAACGGCACTTTGGTAAACGAGTTGGTCTCTACCATTTCTGGAGAGACTCCCATTGATTTCAAATTGTCAGCAGACCAAACCTCGCCAAGATTGACCTTTTCAAAACTTTCAAATGTATTCACAAAAACATAGTTTGGGGCTCCCTCTTCGGTAACGCCAACTTTTCTCCATAATGACCAACCGGCCATCTTTCCTTGGTCAATGGCCGCCTTGGCGACTTTTGACCAATACTTGGTCTCCTTTTCTACAAATTCGGCTTCACGGTCAGCCGGAACCACGCGATATTGCAAATAGGCCACCTGCCC
Organism: Allomuricauda sp.; assembly: GCA_028289745.1. Classification (GTDB taxonomy): domain Bacteria; phylum Bacteroidota; class Bacteroidia; order Flavobacteriales; family Flavobacteriaceae; genus Flagellimonas_A. The sequence continues at coordinate 941 of JANQOD010000021.1, forward strand.
AAAAGAGGACATCGCGAACATCAATACCACGGCAAACATGAGTAATTTTTTCATTTGTCGTATTTATTTGGTTATCAGGTTAATATACTGAATTTTTTTAACATTTGACCTATATTGGCCAAAATAGTGCCCATAAAAAAACCACCTCCCTTTTTGAAGTGTGGGAGATGGTTTTAAACCAACTTAACTAACTCAAACTTAATGATTGAAAACCCTATTTCAGTGCCGGAACCTTGTCGGGAGAAATAGGGTCCTTACCTAATCTTTGTATAAAGATCATAAGATTCTTTTGACGAAAAACGCGCTTCCTTATAAGTGGTCGCAAAAAGTGTATGCTTGGTTATTTTTCCTTTTTTTTCTGTTTTGTCAAGACTGTTTACGTACCTGTAAGTATTTGGAAATTAAGATTTAATGTAAATTTTTTTAACTTTTTTCTAAGATTTTCAATATTTTGTACTTCCGATCATCAATTCTTGGCGACATGAGAAGAAGTTTGGCCTACCCAATCGGGATCATTTTGGTTGTTTTGATAGGAATCTTTTTCTATCTGAAACTTTGTAGCTGCTGTCGCGTACATGAAACTGCAACGACCAAATCCACAACCGAACAAACCGTACCCAATGCTCTTGAAGAAGGAAAGGCCAAAAGTCAACAGGTCGCCATCACATCAAATTAATGAATAATGCTAAACACCATACAACATGGATTTTGAAAACATAAACATCTGGTGCTGGCTGATCCCCCTTTTAGTGGGTCTCATATCAGGAATTCTGGGCTATCTATGGGGCAAGGGCAATAGTGCCGCCATTGACAAAGGTGCCGAAATCAGGGCACTTGAAGACACGAACATAAGATTGCAGGCCGATCTTGACGCCTGTAACAAAAAATTGGCCAATGCTCCGAAAGAAATTTCCGCTGTGCCACCTACGACCTCGTCACTCACCGTGAAGTCTACAGAAATCGCCTTTGATGGCAAAGCGGCCCAAGCCGCCTTTGGCAAGAAAGTCAAAGAAGATGATCTCAAAATCGTTGAGGGCATTGGACCAAAAATCGAGCAACTTTTTCATTCATTCGATATCAAGACCTGGAAAGCACTTTCTGAAGCTTCAGTTGCCAAATGTCAAGAAGTACTCGACTTTGGTGGCGACCGTTATCGCATTCACGATCCTTCTTCATGGCCGATGCAGGCCAAAATGGCCTATGAGGGCAGATGGAAAAGTCTCATCAAATGGCAAGATGAACACAAGGCGGGGAAGTTTTGATCATGCCCAACCTGAAAACGGGCCGGTTCCCTTGCGACCGGTTTTTTAGTTTCTACCATGCTCTTTAGGGTACAGGGTATGAACCGGGTCACTTTGCCAAAATTCCTTCGTTTCGACATCCATAATGCTAAGCGCGCCCTTAAAGGCCGCCCCAGTATCCATGTTCCATACGTTTACGGCCCGTCGGGGTGTGACCCGGTCCATTTTTGAAAGGGGTGTATGGCCGATAAAAATTTCATGGTAATGGGTGAGCCGCTGAGGGTAATCTTTATCTCCTTTTTTTAGATTTGGGCTTACCGCCCGGGCCAACTCCCATAGTGTACGATCCCAATAGAACATCTTGTCAAAATATTCATGTTCTATACCTCTCAAGTTAGTGTATCCGGCGTGAATAAAGAGCCTGTTTTGGTCGTCTAAATGGGTATTCTCTAAATCGTCATAGAATTTCAAGTGTTGCCGTAACTTTTTCTGATCGATCCCTGAATACGACTCCATGGTCGCTTGACCCCCGTGCATCGTCCATAAAGGATTGTCTTTCTTGGTCAAAAGCCATTCACGACATAGATCGTCATGGTTTCCCCTAATGAAAATACAATTGTGCGATTTATTCAAGTCAATCAAAAAATCGACGGTTTCGACCGCTTGGCTCCAGGCATCTACATAATCGCCCAAGAAAATGATTTTGTCCGCTACACTTACCCCTGCCCTTTCAAGCACTTGCTCCAAAGCTTTCAATGCCGAATGTATGTCACCGACCACGAATGTTCTCATGGGGCAAAAATGATAAATATTGTGCTCAGTTCAAACTATCGGCAAACACATTTGCCCACTTTTGGCGAGCAATGGCGATATTGAAAATCGCATCCTTATGGCAAAGGTGGTCTACCTTACTGATTTTTGGGCATACTCTTTTGGTTGCTTTACATTTTTTGTCAACTTTTTGTTGTTAATATTTTTTTAAATATCTGTTTATCAAATATTTAATGCCTATTTTCTGTACACTTCATGACTTTTATCATGTTCAGGATTGTCATCCTTTTTATATTTTTACACCGCTTTTCATCTACTCACAAAGTTCGAAAACCGATACATATGCAAACAAAGACCGCCCTGCCCAAACAAAAAATATACACTTATGAAGAGGCCTATGAAGCTTCATTGGCCTATTTCAACGGTGATGAACTGGCCGCCCAGGTATGGATCAGCAAGTATGCCCTAAAAGATTCTGTCGGAAACCTTTATGAAAAAGACCCCGATCAGATGCACCGTAGAATTGCGAAGGAAATTGCTCGAACAGAATCAAAGTATCCAAATGCATTGGGTGAAGATGAAGTGTTCGAACTGATCAAGAACTTCAAATATATCGTGCCACAAGGAAGCCCCATGGCCGGTATTGGCAATCCGTTTCAAATCGCCTCGCTTTCAAACTGTTTCGTGATCGGTAATGACGGTCGATCTGATTCATACGGTGGTATTATGAAAATCGATCAAGAACAAGTGCAGTTGATGAAACGTCGGGGCGGGGTTGGCCATGATCTTTCCCATATTCGCCCTAAAGGATCACCCGTCAAAAACTCGGCCCTGACCTCGACCGGCTTGGTTCCGTTTATGGAGCGTTATTCAAATTCTACCCGTGAGGTGGCTCAAGACGGCCGACGCGGTGCCTTGATGCTTTCGGTCTCGATCAACCATCCTGATGCCGGTGACTTCATCGATGCCAAGATGGAGCAGGGCAAAGTAACCGGGGCCAATGTCTCCGTTCGTGTCGATGATGCCTTCATGAATGCAGTGGCGAAAGAAGAAAAGTATCTACAGCGTTTCCCTGTGCATAGTGAAAATCCAAAATATTCCAAAGAAATTGAGGCCAAAGAACTTTGGGACAAGATTGTTCACAATGCATGGAAATCGGCTGAGCCAGGTGTGCTGTTCTGGGATACCATCATTAGGGAGTCGGTGCCCGATTGTTATGCCGATTTAGGGTATCGCACCATCTCTACCAATCCATGTGGCGAAATTCCATTATGCCCCTATGATTCATGTCGATTGTTGGCCATTAACCTGTTCTCGTACATAGACGAACCCTTTACCGCAAAAGCCAGTTTTGACTTTGCCCTTTTCAGAAAGCATGTCGCCACCGCACAGCGCATAATGGACGACATCATCGACCTAGAACTTGAAAAAGTGGATGCCATTTTGAAAAAAATCGATGCAGACCCTGAACTCGAAGATACCAAAGCGGTCGAGAGAAACCTTTGGGAAAACATACGAAAAAAAGCGACCGAAGGTAGAAGAACCGGCATAGGCATTACGGCAGAGGGCGATATGTTGGCCGCCCTGGGGTTGCGATATGGTTCTGAAGAAGCCAATCTGTTTTCAGAAGAAGTACACAAAATCATTGCTCTAGAAGCCTACCGCGGCTCGGTACATACGGCCAAGGAACGAGGGGCGTTCGCCATTTTCGATGCCGAAAGGGAAAAAGAAAATCCGTTCATTCAGCGCCTTAAAAAAGCCGATGAGAAGCTTTATTACGAAATGTTGGAGCATGGTAGGCGAAACATTGCCCTTTTGACCATTGCCCCCACAGGTACCACCAGCCTCATGACCCAGACCACTTCGGGCATTGAACCCGTTTTTCTTCCTGTGTACAAAAGAAGAAGAAAAGTGAACCCGAACGATAGGGACGTTCGAGTTGATTTTGTGGATGAAGTCGGCGATTCTTGGGAAGAGTACGTTGTCTTTCACCACAGGTTCAAACAATGGATGCAGGTAAACGGGATTGACACCGAAAAACAATACAGTCAAGAAGAGTTGGATGCTTTGGTACAACGGTCACCGTACTACAAAGCTACATCAAATGATGTGGACTGGTTGAGCAAGGTGCGGCTACAGGGGGCCGTGCAAAAATGGGTCGACCACTCTATCAGTGTTACCATCAACCTGCCCAATGACGTGTCGGAAGAATTGGTCGGACAATTGTACCTAGAGGCCTGGAAAGTGGGCTGCAAAGGTGTCACGGTCTATCGTGACGGCTCCCGGTCGGGTGTACTTATTTCAAACGACGACAACAAGAAAAAAGGCGAAAGTTTAACCTCTTTTCCTACCAAACGCCCTGAAATCTTGGTGGCAGATGTGGTTCGTTTTCAAAACAACAAAGACAAATGGATCGCATTCATAGGGCTTATCGATGAAAGGCCCTATG
>JANQOD010000131.1 GCA_028289745.1 Allomuricauda sp.
GTTTACGGAAAAAAAATGAAAATTATTTTTCTAAAACATTGATGCTCAGTAAATAATTTAACACTATCGCACGCAACCTTCTTGAATTGAAGGTATCACCAACCCTCAACCTCCGACCCGTTTTACCTTAAAACCATGCTCGGTCAAAAAGGTCATGATCTTGTCACGATAGTCACCTTGAATGATGATTTTTTCATTTTTGTGACTGCCTCCGACACTTAAATAAGACTTTAGGGCCCTGGCCAATTTTTTGAAATCGTCATCGGCCCCGTTGTAGCCTTCCAAAATGGTCACAGGTTTGCCCTTTCGTTTTTCATACTTGCAGATGATGGGGTCGTCTTGCAACCAAAATTTAGGTTTTTGGGGAGTCTCGGAAGAACTTTCTTCCGGAACATGGTCTGGAAAAAGATTCCGTAACTGGTCCTGAAGGTCCATATTCTTATTTTTTGATCAATCCCAGTTCGATCAGCCGTTCATGCAAAAACTCGCCAGCGGTGGTGTCTGGATACAGTTTTGGGTGATCATCATCGATACAGTTCTCCAAACAATTCAACGGCATTTCGCTGACCGGGTGCATAAAGAAAGGAATCGAATAGCGTGAAGTGCCCCATAGTTCTCGCGGTGGATTCACCACTTGGTGTATGGTCGATTTCAATTTGTTGTTGCTCAATCGTGAAAGCATATCGCCCACATTGATCATCAATTGGTCGGGCCTCGCTATGGCATCTACCCATTCGCCCTCATGGTTCTGTACCTGCAAACCCTTGCCGTGGGCGCCCATCAGCAAGGTGATGAGATTGATATCGCCATGGGCCGCTGCCCGTACCGCATTTTTGGGCTCTTCTGTAATGGGCGGATAATGGATGGGACGTAAAATGGAGTTTCCATTCTTAATGTACTCGTCAAAATAATGCTCATTGAGACCGAGGTGCAGCGCCAGGGCGCGCAATACATACCGGGCAGTTTTTTCGAGCATTTGGTAGGTTTCCTTGCCGACCTCACTGAAACCGGGCAACTCTTCGACATGCACATTGTCAGGATATTCAGCTTCCAGTTGGGGATTGTTCTGCACATATTGACCAAAATGCCAGAACTCTTTCAGATCGCCCACCTTTCGGCCTTTTGCCGATTCTTTTCCGAACGAAGTATACCCCCTTTGCCCACCGATACCCTCAATTTCATACTTGTCTTTCACTTCTTGCGGCAGGGCAAAGAACTTTTTGATCTCGGCATACAGTTTATCGACAAGTTCATCAGAAAGAAAATGTCCGCCAAGGGCGACAAATCCGATTTCTTCGAATGCAACGCCGATTTCTTTGATAAATTTTTCTTTGCGTTGGGGATCGCCCGATACAAAATCCTGTAAGTCTACACTGGGAATGGCACTCATGGCTTGCATTTTTGTTCGCTCAAAGGTACATAATCTTGTACAACCTTTTGCTGCCTTTGGTAGTGGCGTTTTTACTACTTTTACATCCGTTTATCAGACCGCATGAGATACCACATTGGCCATTTAGACCCTGAAACCTTGGTTTCGCTTTACGTCAAGATGCTGAAACCTCGAATGATTGAAGAAAAAATGCTGATTTTGCTGCGTCAGGGCAAAATTTCCAAATGGTTCAGCGGTATCGGGCAAGAAGCCATTTCTGTTGGTGTGACCAGTGCCCTGAAAGATCAAGAGTATATTTTGCCCATGCACCGAAACCTAGGGGTCTTCACTACACGAAACGTTCCATTGAACCGCTTGTTCTCACAATGGCAGGGCAAGCCCAACGGTTTTACCAATGGCCGTGACCGCAGCTTTCATTTCGGCACCCAAGAGCATAAAATAGTGGGCATGATCTCACATTTGGGTCCACAATTGGGTGTGGCAGATGGTATCGCTTTGGCAGATAAACTGCGCAAAAAGAAACGGGTAACAGCTGTTTTTACAGGTGAAGGGGCAACCAGTGAGGGCGATTTTCATGAAGCGCTGAATGTGGCCTCGGTATGGAACCTGCCCGTGCTTTTCTGCATAGAGAATAATGGCTATGGCCTTTCGACCCCGACCAGTGAACAGTATAATTGTGAACATTTGGCCGATAAGGCCAAGGGTTATGGTATGGAATCGCGTATTATCGATGGCAACAATATTTTGGAGGTCTATACCAAGGTCAATGAATTGTGCAAGGCGATAAGGAGACGCCCCAGGCCGGTATTGCTCGAATTCAAGACCTTTCGAATGCGCGGTCACGAAGAGGCCAGTGGCACCAAATACGTGCCCCGCGATCTTATGGAAAAATGGGCCGCCAAAGACCCGTTGGAAAACTATTTGGAATTTCTTCGCAACGAACACCTACTGACCGAAGAAAGAGAGGTCGAAATCAAAAAGAAAATCATTCATGAAATAGACGATAACCTCAAATTGGCCTTCGATGAAACAGCGACATCCTTTAATGAAATAAAAGAGTTAAATGATGTATATAAAGAATTTAACTATCAGGAAATTAATCCTAACACTAAAGTAAATAACATCCGTTTGGTCGATGCAATTTCAGAAGGCCTCCGTCAATCGATGCAAGAACACGAAGAACTCATTATCATGGGGCAGGATATCGCAGAATATGGGGGCGTATTCAAGATTACGGAGGGATTTGTAAAAGAATTTGGTCGCAAAAGAGTGCGAAACACCCCCATTTGCGAATCGGCCATCGTCTCGGCCGCCATGGGGCTCTCTATCAATGGTATGAAATCGGTGGTCGAGATGCAGTTTGCCGATTTTGTAAGCTCGGGTTTCAACCCTATCGTTAACTACTTGGCAAAGGTGCACTATCGTTGGGGCCAAAATGCTGATGTTGTCATAAGGATGCCCTGTGGGGGCGGAGTAGGGGCCGGGCCTTTTCATTCACAGACCAACGAGGCATGGTTTACCAAGACACCGGGACTGAAAGTGGTGTATCCCGCTTTTCCGGCCGATGCCAAGGGACTGTTGGCCACCGCCATCAACGATCCCAATCCCGTATTGTTCTTTGAGCACAAGGGATTGTACCGAAGCATATACGGCGATGTGCCCACAGCGTATTATACGCTTCCGTTCGGCAAGGCTAATCTGCTGCGTGAGGGCAGTCAGGTCACCATCGTCAGTTATGGGGCGGGTGTGCACTGGGCCCTACAGACCCTTGACCAACATCCCGAAATCGAGGCGGACCTCTTAGACCTTCGTACGTTGCAGCCATTGGATATCGAAAGTGTTTTCAGCTCGGTCAAAAAAACGGGCAAACTGATCATACTGCATGAAGACACCTTGTTCAGCGGTATCGCCAGTGATATTTCTGCCCTGGTCACTGAGCACTGCTTCGAATATCTTGACGGACCCATAAAGCGTGTTGGCAGCTTAGAGACCCCCGTTCCCTTTGCCAAAGCCCTTGAAGAACATTTCCTTCCCAAAAAACGTTTTGAAACAGCTTTGCTCGAATTGATTGATTATTAGAACAATAGTGTAAATGGGCATGGAGAGCATCCTTCATTTCATCCATTTTAACATTACCTTAACGCCCTTCAAAGGCATTTTTTGTGTCTTAACCGTATATAGTACAGAACTAAATAAAATCATATGGTAAAAAAAGTAGTATTGGTGGCATTTGCGGCCGCTTTTCTGGCAACGGCCTGTTCCGTCAGCAAATCGGCGAGAACACAGCGAAATTTATTCAGCGGCAGCTGGTCGTTGGACAATATTTCTTACGAAAACAACAGCGGCAACTTTCAGTCCGTCATTTTTGGTGACTCACGCGATATATGCTTTGAGGGCAGTGACTGGTTTTTTAGGGATAATAATAGTACCGGTCGGTACACTATAAAGGGTGGAAGTCTTTGTCAAGGAGGCGACCGTTTCTTCAGGTGGTCAGTGGTTGAGCCGGCCAATCGTTTAAGCCAGTTACAGTTCAAGTATATCGATGAAAACCGGAAGGATATTTCGGGGGGAACCGGATACCGCCTAGACATTGCCAACCTGACCGAACAACAGATGACCCTGAAGTCGAATGTTACGGTAGAAGGCGAACTTGTGACCATTGTTTATGAATTCTCAAAAAAATAATCAGATATGAAGGGATATGTAATAAAAAGTACAGCATTATTGATCGTTTTTAGCCTATTCGTGGGGTGCAATACTGTTAAAAACGCCAACAACAAACAGAAAGGGGCCGTCATTGGTGCTGCAGGCGGCGCCGTGATCGGCGGCGTGATCGGAAACAACGTGGGCAAGGGCAATACCGCCCTGGGCGCCATTATCGGTGCCGTGGTCGGCGGTGCTGCAGGGGGGTATATCGGTGACCGTATGGATAGACAGGCCGAGCGTATCGAAGAAGAGATTCCCGGTGCAGAGGTCACCAGGGTAGGCGAGGGCATCAACGTCACCTTCAATGAAGATGCCGGAGTGTATTTCGACACCAACAAATCGAATGTCAAAGGTACTTCTGCCGAGACCCTCGACAAACTGGCTAACATATTGAAAGAATACCCCAAGACCAACATCTTGGTCGAAGGCCATACCGATAGTGCAGGGCCAGAAGAATATAACTGGGACCTCTCACAGCGTAGGGCCGAATCGGTGACCAATTACTTGGTGGCAAAGGGTATCGAAAATGGTCGTTTTTCCACAAAGTGGTACGGTGAGACCCAGCCCAAGGCAACGAACGATACCGCTGAGGGCAAAGCCCAGAACAGAAGGGTCGAGTTGGCCATTGTCGCCAGCGATGCACTTAAACAAGAAGCATATCGTGAGACCAAAGGATAGGCTGTAGCTGTGAAAATTATGTGAATCCCGGCCCAGAGGTCGGGATTTTTCTTTTTATGGCCTATCTTCATATCGTGTACGACCATGAGGTGATCATTTTGGGAGGGGGATTGGCAGGCCTTACCGCCGCACTGCATTTGGCCAAGGCGGAAAAAAAGGTGTTGGTCATTGAAAAATACCGCTATCCGAAGCACAAGGTCTGTGGTGAGTATGTCTCGAACGAAGTAAGGCCCTACCTGTTACGATTGGGGGTCGATATCGATGCCCTGCGGCCGGCCGAAATAGACACCTTGCAACTCAGCACACAGACCGGCAAATCAATCCAGACGCTATTACCATTGGGTGGCTTCGGCCTAAGCCGTTATGCTTTTGACGAATACCTATATGACTGCGCCCAGGCTGCAGGGGCAGGTTTTCTTTTTGATACGGCAACCCAGGTGGATCATAAGAACGGCCGCTTCACCGTCACCACACAAAATAACGGCTCTCGCACCGCCCAAGTGCTTTTGGGGGCCTTCGGCAAGCGCAGCAACCTCGATACTCAGCTCAATCGTGGATTCATCAAGAAAAAATCGCCTTGGCTGGGGGTCAAA
>JANQOD010000134.1 GCA_028289745.1 Allomuricauda sp.
TGTTGAAAGAGGATGGAAAGGCTGGTTGGAAGACAGAAGACCCGCCTCAAATGCAGATCCTTACAAAGTGGCAGCCAGAATTATTCAGACTGTGAAGTCGGCCGATGTAGAGGCTTTGGTATAGGCTTAATTAATTGTTGGATATGAAGACCGCCCTTTTTTCTACAAAAGGGCGGTTTTTTTATTGAACCGTTACATAAATGAACACTAAATAGAGTGAAATCAACACCAACCCATCGCGCCACCCCAAACGTAGACCTTTCGGAAAGAATACAAGGGGCAATATTAAAAACGAGATGCCCAGCATCCAAAAGATATCGTTGGTCACCAGTCCCTGATCAATAACGCGAATGGGCGTGATTATTGAGGTAATGCCTAAAACCGCCAAAAGGTTGAATATGTTCGACCCTATCAAATTACCGACAGAAATGGCCTTTTCCTTTTTCAATATGGCAATGATCGATGCCGCCAATTCTGGAATACTGGTACCTACAGAGACCACTGTAATACCGATGATTCGCTCGCTGACCCCCAATGTCGTCGCCATGCCCACTGCACCATTGATCAAAAGTTCAGATCCCCCCCAAAGGGCGGTGCCGCCAATGCCCAAATACAACACGGTCTTATAGAGTGGCAGTAATACATCGTCTTCGGGCACCTCGTCGACCACAGCAGGTTTTTGATATCGCAACAAGTAGACCAAGAATAAAAACAAGAGTGCCACCATAATCATCCCTTCATACCTTTGCAAGAGGCCATCGAAATAAATGAAGCCCACAAAAAGTAGGGAGGCGACCATCAATACAGGCCAATCAATGGTGTAGAAACTCTTGCGCACATCGATATTGCCCAATAGCACCGTAATCGCCAAAACTAAACCAAGGTTGGCGATATTTGATCCCACTACATTGCCCAACGATAGATCGGGAAAACCATCCATGGCCGCCTTGATGCTCACGATCAACTCTGGTGCAGAAGTGGCAAATGACACAATCGTCATACCGATCACTATTTTCGGAATCGCCAATCGCAACGAAAGTGCCACGGCCGATTTCAATAACCAATTGCCCCCAAAAATCAACAGGGCAAGTCCGAGAACGATATAGATCAAGTTTTCCAAATATCGAAGTTTAGGCAAATATATGGGAAGATTTGAAGTATCGTCATCCGTATGGGCGAAAACAGAAAACTAAAAAAATAGTTAAATAACTATAAAAATAGTTGCGTAACTAGATTTATCGTGGTAGGTTTGGCAAAATGCTGTTCATGCAAAAACTCACGAACAAAGAAGAAGAGGTGATGATCATTATCTGGAGGCTTAAAAATGTCTTTGTCAAAGATATATTGGCTGAATTTGAGAACGACAAGCCGCATTATAATACGCTATCGACCATAGTCAGAAATTTAGAGGAAAAAGGGTATGTATCGCACGAGGCATTCGGCAACACCCACCGCTATCATCCACTGATCAGCAAAGAAGAATACCGAAAAAAGTTTGTCAATTCGACAATCGCCAGTTTTTATGACAATTCATATAAGAGCTTGGTCTCCTTCTTTGCCAAAGAAGAAAAAATCTCTGTGGACGAGCTCAAAGAGATCATCAAGCTCATCGAAAATAAAAAATAAGGGCCATGGAAGTTTTTTTTGAACATCTGTTGAAATCATCTTGCCTGATTTTGCTATTTCTGGCGGTATATCAGCTTTTTCTCAAAAAGGAGACCTTTTTCGCCCAAAACCGTCTTTTTTTGATCATCGGATTGGTCATCGCATCAACACTGCCCTTTGTAACCATCACAAAGACCGTTATGCTTGAGCCTATGCCCGTCTTCAATGGTGCATTTTCTTTTATATCAGAGACCGGTCAACCCACAATTCAAAATGCAAATACGTTTGAATGGCTTTACCTTTTGGTCGTGGTCTATGGGCTGGGCGTATCGTATTTCACCATTCGATTGGTCAGCCAATTGTTGGTCATCAAAAAAATCAAACAACATGGCCAGATAGTGATTGAAGCACCGATAATTCATGTCAAAACACTTGAGGAGATTTCACCTTTTTCGTTCTTTCACCATATTTTTTATTATCCGAAACAATACCGATCAAACGAGTTACAGGCGATTATTGTACATGAAAAAGCACATGCAAGAGGGCTGCACTCCCTTGATATTCTATTGACCGAGATAGTGCTCATTTTACAATGGTACAACCCTGCCATATGGTATTACAAAAAGGCCATCAAGCAAAATCTAGAGTATTTGGCCGACGCACAGACACGAGATTTGGTCAAAGACAAAAAGTTCTACCAATATTTACTCTTGCAACAAGCGGTGGGCAGTCATAAGCTTGCCGTTGCAAATCCATTTTTTAATTCATTTATCAAAAAACGAATAGTCATGATGAACAAAAATCAATCAAAAAAACAGCGTATGTTAAAAATGCTTTTGGTACTGCCGGCACTGGTGTTGTTCATGGTCAGCTTCAATACCAAAGAGGTGGTCGTGCCCAACATAAATGGTGAGACCGTAGCTGCATCCAATATAGACAAATCGATCGAGCTGATCATTGACAAGAACACGACCAATGAAGAACTTGAAAAGATCAAAAAGGATCTGGCAAAAGATGGGGTCGATTTCAGCTATACCACCGTGCGTAACGACGATAAGGAAATCATTGACATATCGATGCAGATCAGCGGCCAGAACAGCGAAGGCGAAAAATTCAGTGGCTCTTACCAGTCAAACTCAGCGGGCGCCATCAAGCCCATCGCGGTCCATTATGATGATGAGGCCAATTTTGTTTCCTTCGGAAGTGGTATGCACAAAGAGGTAAGAATACATAAAAGCGGTGATAAAACAATGGTCTGGAGCGGATTCGATGACGAAGGCGAACATGAAAGCATCATCATAAAAAATGAAAATGGCGTCAAAAAAGTAATCATCGACGGAGAGGAAGCCACGAAAGACGAACTGCACGAAATTGGTGTAAATGTCACCGTTGATGTAGAAAGGCATAACGATGATAATGATGTCGAAATACATGTACTGTCAGACACCGACCGCAAAAAGAAAATACGGGTAAAAAAACACAAGGGCAAAGGTGGAAAAGAGGTCATGATCATCAGGGATTCAGATGAGGAAGATACCGTGGTCGAGGTCTTGGGCGATGATGGGTTCTTTTTTATCGACACAGATGGCAAAGGTGACCCATTATACTACATCGATGGCAAAAAAGCGACGAAAAAAGATGTAAAGGCACTCTCGCCCGACACCATTGAATCGATCAATGTTTTCAAAGGAGAAAAGGCCATTGAAAAGTTCGGCAAAAAAGCTAAAAACGGTGTGGTCGAAATCACAACGAAAAACAAAAAATAATCTTAAAAAAGACACTTTTTTGTATGGCCGTCCACAGATTTGTGGACGGTTTTTTTCTGTAATCGAGAAACGAAAAGGGCAAAAAAGCGGTTTTTTCGAACAAAAAGCCCCTTACAAAATCTTTTTTGTCTTAAAAAGGCCCTACAATTCTATCATTTCAGAACACAAATACTCTTTTTCCCTTTTATCTCGAAACTTCACCTAAGGAAGTCACTTAAAAATTGTAATGTATCTCGTTTATTTACTTACATATTCGTATTCAATTTCATTAATTTCTTTCACTTTGCTTGGAAATATGACAAATGTCATTATATATTGAAAAAAGTAACCGGTTCTCGATTAATTGTTCAACCTTTCAACGTATCAAAAATGATAACCTTGATTAAATTCTTAATCACACTTTTAGTGCAAATCATTGCGCTGTTCATTCAATAGCGCCGAGCTATTAACGCCAGGATCACCAATGTTGGTTTGATGGCATAATTTCTTTTCCCTTATTTGATTTAGAGTACCTTTGAAAAAACCAATGGATGAAAAAGCAGTTTTTCAAATTTTTGGCCAAAACCAATAAGGTCTTGCTCCCGTCATTTACCAAAAGGGGATTGAACCTTGCCAAGGCCTCTAAATGGCAATTGGTCCTTATCGGGTGGCGGTATTATGTGACCGCAAGGGCTTTGGACTAATAGCGCAGCAGTGATGAAATGTTATAGCCGTTGAGTTTTTCCCCTCCATTCAAAAAATCCAATCGTATCAAAAAATTGCACTGAACCACTTCACCGCCCAGCTTCTCGACCAGGTTGCAGACCGCCCTTGCGGTTCCGCCCGTTGCCAAGACATCGTCATGTACCAAGATTCTTTCTCCCCTACCAATGGCATCGGTGTGAATTTCAAGTTCATCGGTACCATACTCCAAATCATAAGATTCCACCAAAGTACCGAAAGGCAGTTTGCCCTTTTTGCGCACGGGTATAAAACCTGCATTGAGTTTATCTGCCAAGAGAGGTGCAAAAATGAAGCCCCTGCTGCCCACCCCCACAACCTTGTCAATATCAGAGCCATTGACCATTGTGTAGAGGGCCAATGATGCGGCCTTGAACGCATTGGCGTCATTGAGCAGTGGGGTGATGTCTTTGTAGGAAACACCGGGCTTGGGAAAATCGTTGATGGTACGAATGAAAGGTTCAAAATCCATTGATTCCGTTTGTATCTGTTTTGTAGTAAATTTAAAAAGAAAT
>JANQOD010000069.1 GCA_028289745.1 Allomuricauda sp.
AGGTGTTGGCCAATTCGAAAAGGGCATCATCCCGTAGGGAAGATTTTGGATAACGCTCTAAAAACAAATTGAATTCATCGATTTTGACTGAATTCTTGCCCAAAAAACCTTGGCTCAGGGCCTTTTGAAAAGCGGCATAATCGCGTTCTGGTCCCTTCATTTTAGCCGCCTTACCATAAGCTGAAATGGCCTGACCGTAATTGCTCGTCACAAAATGGCTGTCGCCCAGACGCACATGGCTATCGGCTATTCTCTCTTGTTCAATGGCAGCTGTTTCGGTGGCATTCTTGAAATACGTAATGGCATTTTTATAGTTCTTCAATTTGAAGTGGCAATAACCAAGGTTATAATCTAAATTGGCATAGTCTTCGGTATTTTTGGCCGCAGTATTTCTTTTGAACTTCTCAAAACCATCAAGCGCCTCATCAAATCGGTTCAGGCGGTAGGCCGATTCTGCCTTCCAGTACTGTGCGCGAGCCTCAAAAATGGGGTCTGCCGCCTTTTTCAGTGATTTCGAAAAACGCTCTAAAGCCTGCTCATGGTCACCATCAATGAACAGTTCAACACCCCGGTAAAAGGCTACTTTTTGATAAGTTTCCTTACTGGCGTACGATTCATTCTCTTCGAGTAGTCGTATGGCCCCCTCAAAATTTTTGGAGGTAATGTATGAATCGACGAGCAACTCTTGAATCTCTTCTTGGTGTTCGTCTTTGGGATACTTTTCCAAATAGGCCATCATCACTAGCGGCACAGGTTCATAGGCATTACCGATTTCGTAGCTGAGACGGGCATAGTTCAACAACGCATCCTTTTCAATTTCACTGTTGAAATTCATTTGTGAGGCATTCCTGAATGCGTTTAGGGCTTCCGGCTTTTTGTCGAGTTTCATATAGCATTCCGCCAAATGATAGTAGGCATTCTGGGCCACGGCGTTCGACCCGTCAATAATCTTGTTGAACTGTCCAATGGCATTTTCATAATCACCCTGCTTGTAATGGCTATATCCCAACAGGTAAAAATCGGTATTGCTCCATCGCCCCCGTTTTCCCTTATACTGTTTGAGATGGGGAATCGCCTTATCGTATTGCGCCAAATTGAAGTAACTCTCACCGATAATCTTATGGAGCTCTGAAATTTCCCTTCTGTCCGATTTTGGCAGTTGCTTTTCGGCCATGGCAATGGCCTCTTCAAAATTCCCCGATTTAAAATTGAGGTCCGCTTGGTAGTAGCTCAGCTTTTCATTGCGTAACTCTGGGTCCGTAATCTGGTCAAATCGGGCACTGGCTTCATCATAATCGTCTTGTTCATAGGCTATGTAGCCCATATAGTATTTGGCCTGTGAGCCATACTTTGGTGAATTGGCCACCCTGCTCAGGTATCGTTCCGCTTCTTTCGGATTGTTCGAAGCATAGTAAGCGTAGCCATTGTTGAAATCAAATCGCTCTTTGTCTTTTTTTGACATAGCGGTCTGATCTACTTTTTTGTACCATTTCAATGCATAGGGATATTTACCCGTCTCAAAATAGTATTCGGCAACGTCCATAAAAGCAGAATTTCTTTTGGTCGAGGTCGGGTACCGTTCGACAAAATCTTCCATCAGCTTGTCAGCCCTTCTTTGGTTCAGTCGAATGGCGGCATTGGCGGCATAATAGGCACTATTAGCTTCTGTTTCACCATCATCGGTAGTGGTTTTGACCTTTTCAAAAAGCACTTGGGCCGCTTGGTACTGTTGGTTGTTGTACAGGGCCAAAGCATCTTGAAACGTTTTATTGGGATGGGAATAAACCTGTGTCTCTTGGGAGCGGCACAAAAAAATAACGCTGAAAAAAAGCGTCAGTAAGGGGATGAGTTTTCGATTCATAGTGTTCTACGCTGTTCTCGATTGATGTAACCATAACGTCAAAATCCGCGCCAAAGTATATTTCATGGCAACATCGGATAGATTTGTTCAAGCAAAAATCAATAAAAAAACAGAACTTAGTACCTTTAGACCCCTAAAAGAAAAAAATGCCCGAAACCATCTTAAAATTGCAGGATGTCGCTGTTTTTCAGAATCAAAACCTAATTCTGAACAACATCACCCTAGAGGTAAAAAAAGGTGAATTTGTCTATGTCATCGGCAAAACCGGTAGTGGAAAAAGCAGCTTCATGAAAACTTTATATGGTGATTTGCCACTAAAACAAGGAGATGGGCATATCGTAGGGTATGATCTGAAGACCCTCAAAGAAAAAGATATTCCCTTTTTACGTCGAAAATTGGGCATTGTGTTTCAAGACTTCAAGCTACTGCCAGATCGTAATGTACACAACAACCTTAAGTTTGTTCTCAAGGCCACTGGATGGAAAGATGTAGTCAAAATGGATTCTAAAATTGAAGAGGTACTTGACAAAGTGGGCATGAAAACAAAGGGATTTAAATTTCCACATGAACTTTCCGGTGGCGAACAACAGCGTATCGCCATCGCGCGGTCTCTCTTGAACGATCCAGAGCTCATTTTGGCCGATGAGCCTACAGGAAACCTTGACCCGCAGACCAGTGTTGAGGTCATGAAGGTATTACAAGAAATCAATGAAAGTGGTCGTACCATTATGATGGCCACCCATGACTATGCGCTTATTTTGAAATATCCCCACAAGACCATAAAATGTGATGGCAGCAAAATGTTCGAGGTCATCCAAAAAGCGGTCTAGCGCTCTGTATTGCCCCCAAAGGAATCATTCTTTTCGATAGTGCTCGATAATTTTTCTTACACTTTTGTATTTTGCCAGTAACCGTTTGGCGCGTTGCTCATCGATCAAAAGTTCATCTACCAACATTTTGACCCCTCTTTTTGTGAGCTTGGCATTCGACAATTGCATGTCGACCATTTTATTGCCTTTTACGCGACCCAATTTTATCATAACGGTGGTCGAAATCATGTTCAGGGCCAATTTTTGGGCCGTACCTGCTTTCATTCGTGTACTGCCCGTCACGAACTCGGGGCCAACCACTAATTCAATGGGAAAATCTGCCTGCTCGGCCAGGGGAGAATTGTCATTACAGACAATACAACCTGTGACAATACCATTTTTCCTTGCTCTTTTCAATCCGCCAATGACATAGGGGGTGGTGCCAGAAGCCGCTATGCCCAACAAGGTATCCATATCGTTGACGCCATAGTGTTTCAAATCTTTCCATGCCTGTTCCGCATCATCTTCGGCATTCTCAACCGCTCTTCTTAGCGCTATGTCGCCTCCTGCAATCAGACCAATTACCCAATCATCGGAAACACCATAGGTGGGTGGGCATTCAGAAGCATCGAGAACACCCAACCGACCACTGGTACCTGCCCCGATGTAGAACAAACGCCCTCCCTTTTCCATTCTAGAGACCGTGCTATCAACAAACCTGTGTATGGCGGGTATGGCCTTTTCAACAATGAGCGGTACCGTTTGGTCTTCTAGATTGATGCCCACGAGTAATTCTCGGGCATCCATTTTTTCCAGATTATCATATTTAGAGGGTTGCTCGGTCGCTAGCATACTGTTTTTCATCTTTTTCCTTTTAGTAGTAATAAGCCCAAGAACGTCAATAGGCCATTCACGGCTATGCTTACAAACCCAAAGTCAAAATCAAATTCTTTTTTTAGGTAAAGTCCTATAAAATAGGTAAGCAAAGGAGCCATTATGCAGACCAGGGGCACCCATCTATCTTTGATCGCGATTTTGGTGAACATCCCAAAAAGATAGAGTCCCAAGAGTGGTCCATAGGTATAACCGGCAACATTGAAGATAAGCGAGATTACATCGTCCCGACTACTTGAAAACAACATGATGATAATGAAAACCACGCATGAGAAGCCAAACAACACCCTGTTCTTTATTTTCTTTCGCTCATCACCACTTTTCTTTGAAATCTCTAGAAAGTCATAGGTGAACGATGTGGTCAGGGCCGTCAGGGCAGAATCAACACTTGAAAATGATGCGGCTATGATGCCCAGCAAAAAACTGATTCCGGCCAACAGTCCCAAATGGTTCAGTGCAAGATCTGGAAACAGTGTATCGGTATCAAGCAATTGGCCCTCGGCACCACGGGGCAATACAATGTTATGGTTTTCGGCATAGATATAGAGCAATACCCCCAGCCCAAGAAACAAAAACTGTGTCAAGGCAAGTATAAGGCTATAGGTGAGGGTGTTCTTTTGGGCATCCCACCGGTTTTTACAGGTCAAGGTCTTTTGCATCATATTCTGATCGAGACCCATCATGGCAATGGCTATCAAAATACCTGCTATGAACTGTTTGTAAAAATTGTTGCTCGATTTGCCCTCCCAGTTGAATACCTCAAAATATCGATGTTGGGTCACTTCCCGAACGGCATCGCCTATGGTAAAACCAAACGACTGCATGATGGCCGTAATGGTCAATACGGCGCCCAAAATCAAGAAGATGGTCTGCATGGTGTCCGTCCAAACAATGGTCTTGATCCCAGATTTATTGGTGTAGAGCCATACCAGCAGCAAAATGATGATGACGGTGGCAAAAAACGGAACATTCATCGCATCAAAAAATGCAAACTGCAATATTTTGGCAGCCAGCAATAGGCGCAATGCGGCACCAAAAGATTGCGACACCAAGAAAAAAAGGGAACCCGTTTTGTACGATCTTTTGCCATATCGTTCTTTGAGATACCCGTAGATGGAGACCAATCGCAACTTGTAATATAAAGGTATGAGCACAAAGGTGATAAAGAGGTAGCCCACTACGTTACCAAGAATAAATTGGTAAAAATAGAGATAGTTATTGCCCACCATACCGGGCACCGAAACAAAGGTCACCCCAGAAAGTCCGGCTCCTATCATACCAAAGGCCACCAAAAACCAAGGTGACTCCCTATCGCCCGTAAAGAATGATTCATCACTTCTATTGCGAGAAGTGAAATATGAAATCACCATCAACAGGGCGAAATAGAAAATGATGACCGAGAATACCAATAATGGGCTCACAATAAAAGTCTTGGATTACTACATCAATACAGTTTTATGCTGTCGAAGTTATCGATATATGATTCGTACTGTTCCATTTCCCTCAGGGCTTCTAGGGATCCATCTTTTTCAACCCAACGCCTCAACCGGTCTGAACCGTTGATGATATCGATGGGCATGTTTTTATAGTCATATTCATAGGGTGGTTCTTTCCATTGAAATTCATTGCCCAAATGACGGTACAGTTCACGCATGAGCACCTGCCCGACCTTCCAAGGGGTGAACGTTTTTCTATCGATGACGTGAACCTGAAATCCACCGCACGGTCTATCGGCATGCTTTTGAAAGGTAGGAAGAAACGTTATGGGTCGTAACGCAAAACCTTTTAGACCGGTATCCCGCATGGCTTTTGAAAGGTGCTTCCTATAATAGGAATAAGGTTCTATTTTCGGATGTCCTACAATTTCCAATGACTGGGTCGTACCCCTACCTTCACTCAATTCGGTACCTTCGAACATCACAGTGGCCGGAAACGTAAAGGCACTATCGACCCTAGGAAGGTTCGGTGAGGGCAGCAACCAGGGCAAACCTGTATCTTCATAGTACATTTCGCGACCCCATCCCTGCATTTTTATGACCTTCATATTGGCTTTTTCGCTTGCCCAATATTTTTGGTGCATTTCGGCTACCTCGCCAATGGTCATACCATGCCTTACCGGTATGGGATGCAGCCCAATGAACGAGGCAAAGTTCATATCGAGCAGATTTCCCTCTAAATCGGTTCCGTTAAGTGGGTTGGGCCTATCGAGCACAATGATCTCTATGTCTTTTGAAGCACATTTTTCCAACAACAGTGTCAAGGTGTAGATATACGTGTACATTCGGCAACCCACATCTTGCATATCGACAAATAGGTGGTCAATGCCCTCAAGCATTTCATCAGTGGGCACCCGGGTCTCTGAATACAGTGAATAGACAGGAATATTGAAATATGGGTGAACCGTATGGTCGGTCTCTATCATATTATCTTGGGCATCTGTTGAAAACCCATGTTGTGGGCCAAAGATCTTTACAAACCGCTCACCAAAAATGTCTTCGAATCTATAGGTTGCATGTACATACTCGCCATCGATAGAGGCATTGTGGCACAAAAGGGCCACATTGCCTTTAAAAGCATCTTGCAAGCCCTTGTCACCATATAGGACATCGAGTCCCAACATTACTTTGTTCTTCATATTTTCCAATTAAGAAAAAATATGCCCAAGCCAAATAAATCTTGCCCTGGGCATAACGGACTAACTCAAACTATTTCTGTATTTCCCACAGAACTTTTTCCTTATAAGGATGGGTTCGCTGGAGTATTGTCATTATTATCCCTTTCGGAATTGGGATACGGATAAAAATTTCTGTTTCGCTCAGGGTTTGCATCTGATGGGCCTGGCCTGTCAAACCTTCTACTATCTTCAAGTCCCAAACTCGTCAAATAGAGCTCTATTCTTCTGTTTCTGTATATCTCATCAAGAATGGCCTGCTGTTCGACCGTACCGGAGTACGCGGGTAGGTTTGCACCGACTCCGAAAGCATCTTCAGCGGCAGTCTTGGTCAATACAGCATCCAATTCTGTCACTGCGTTGGTCAAATCATTGCTTCTTGCATACGCCTCGGCTTTTATCAGCAACATCTCACCGGGCAGATATACGGGAATTTCGATCAAATTATCTGGCCAAAAACCAATAAGCTGATAATTGGCCGGGTCATTAACGGGATCGGGCAGCGTTACATAAAAAGGCACTCTTTCATCACTGGGGTCAGGTACCAAACCCGCTGGCAGGGCAAAATTGGC
>JANQOD010000082.1 GCA_028289745.1 Allomuricauda sp.
ACTCTAATTTTAAAACAAAAATGACAAAAGAGTTAATGCAATCTGCCTTAGAGTTTGAAAACAGAACTCTTAGCCATATGTCGACCAGTGATCGCGTAGCCGCCTCAAGGGAAGCAAAGAAGCTTATCTTGGCCATCAATGAAATCTATAAAAAGACAAAAGATTCGAGCTTGATGGACCTGATGAAGCGCCTCACCGTTAAAAAGCGAAAAATAGAGAAGCGGTTAAAAGGCAATCCCTTGGCTTGAACCAGCACTAATTCTTCCAGATAGAACCCATATTGCTTATTGAGAAATCTTTCAGTTCAATTGTTGAATCGGACGTATTTTCAATAAGCAGTTTTGTATAGTCTTCCGTTGGAAAAATCTGTTGCGTCATCACAAACTGACCCCTGTTTATAAATAGTTCGGCCGAAGAGGCATCGACCAATACCCTTACCTCGTAATCGCTTTCAGGTAACTGGCGAACATCCATGTAATGCAATTTGTTTCCAAATTCCTGTTGAAAATCGACCGCTCCCGATTCGGTTCTATCCACAATGACCAAATGTGATGCGGCGTCAAAGGTAACCTTGACGTTTTCGCCCCTATCGTTCATCAGGGTCAATCTGAAGTCTTGCCCTTTGGTGGTGAATGAAATATCAGATTGGTTAAGATTCTTATGAAAAACCTCTTTTGTCGCTGCCGCTTCCAAAACCATGTCTGTTTCTTCGGCCGGTCCGATCAATTGATCCATCGCCTCAAGAGGGTAGTTCACCAGCATATATTCATCCCCAAATTTTTGTAAGGACAGTTTCCTCGGTAGTGTCATCGCACTGCGCCATGTCGATGTCGGCGTCAAAACGGCATATTGCCAGTTGCTCATCCAACCGATAAAAATACGGTCATCGGCAGGCGTATTGTTATAGGTAACCCCTGCATAGTTATCAGTGCCCCAATCGAGCCATTTGAATTCTTGTTGGTCAGAAGAAAAAGTAGTGCCATCAAAATCGCCCACAAAATATTGGGTGCCGCTACCCCCATTGGGCCCCCCACTGCCAATACTAATAATGAGCACCCATTTGGTCTCATCGGTTCCCGCTACTTTCAAGGGAAACAGATCCGGACACTCCCAAACCCCACCATGGGCGCCCTGTTCTTTCCCGAAATCGCTGATATGCTCCCATTCCTTTAGGTTCGATGAACGATAGAACTTTGCATGATCACCGGCGACCAGGGCCATGATCCAACGCTGTGTGGCATCATGCCAAAACACCTTGGGGTCTCGAAAATCTTTGATGGCCGTATTGCCGATAACAGGATTCCCTTCATACTTTGTCCAGGTTTCTCCATTGTCAAGGCTATAGGCAATGGCTTGGGTCTGAAAATCTTTACGCCCCCCTTTTTCACCCTGCATCGAATGGTAGGTGTAAATGGCCACCAACGGCACCTTTCGCCCCTTTCCAAAGCCTGAAGTGTTATTTTCATCGACAACGGCGCTCCCTGAAAATATCAATCCCTGCCCATCAGGATACAGCGCTATCGGCCTGTTCTGCCAATGCACCATATCTTCACTGATGGCATGGCCCCAATGCATGGGGCCCCATACCGTGGCCTCGGGGTAATACTGATAAAACAAATGATAAATACCCTCATGATAGACCAGACCGTTGGGGTCGTTCATCCAACTCGTGGGAGGTGAAAAGTGAAACTGTGGCCGAAATTGTTCTTGATAGCTTTTTTCAGCATCGGGCCGCTCTGCCCGTTTGACCGAAACATCGTTGCATGCACAGCAGAATAAACACAGGACGGTGAAAAAAATGGCTCTTGTCATGACCTATGGAATTTATGCAATTATAGAACAAAATATTTTTTATTCGGAGCTATGCCCAAATGGGAGCACCCCTTCAAAAACCGACCGATCCTCTCTATTCTATGGTTTCAGGATGCAGGTTTTTCTTGAATTTGTCACCAAAACCCGAGTTATTGGGATGGTAACTTCCTTCGATGAAAACATTTGTTCCCTGTTCGGGAATCTCTTTCTCCCTGCCCAAGGCCCAATAAATCCCATTTATGGCCAGCTTCCGCATCGATTCTTCCTTAAAATCATAGGGATGCCCCAAGGTCGTGAAAAAAACCCGGGCGGTCTTGTCTTGGGTGCCCGTATAGGTCTTGGTCCAAGCCACTGGATTTTCCAAGGGAAACTCATCCAATCTATTTTCCATTTCATGTTTTGACCTAAGTGAGCGGCCCATTAGCAGGGGTTTACTGTCGCCATACAATTCATGATTGCCCCCATCTACATGATACAGCCATGAAAAAGCCTTGAAAGGCAGTACTCCATTTAAGATTTTGGAAGAACGGTTTTCGATTGGGGACACTTGGGTCAAGGGATCATGGCCATCTGAAAAATGACCGTGATGGGTGATCCACTTCTGTCCGAACACCTTGGTCGGCCATTCATCATTATAAAAATACAGTGGCCCGTTCTCTTCATATTTGAAGGCATGGGTAGCGGTTCGAAAGCCCACTACCGGCTTGCCACTCTCAACGTAATCGGCAATGAAGGCCAACTCTTCTTTGGGCAAGGCCCTAAAACGTGTGAACAGCACCATTAAATCTGCGGTTTCCAGGGCGCTTAGGCCTTGTATATGGTCTTTCACATTAGGGTTTACAAAACCTAATGAGTCAACAGCATAGCAAAGGCTGATCTTGGCGGCCAATTCACGTCTGAGAATTCTTGCCAGCATGGGCATCGATTCTTCAGATCGGTATTCTTCATCGCCCATTACAAAAACGATGTGCGGTACAGAACTCAACTGTTCTGTTGACTGTCCGAAAAGACTTGAGCCAAAAACCAAGAACCCTATGATGCCAAACAATTTGATTCTTTTCATGTTCATTCTTCCAGTGGATGTATTTCAAGCAGTTCTTCAGGGGTGTAAAACCCTTTCTTTTCTTGGGTCATAAGACGAATTTTGTTGACCTTATCGGCGGTTATCACCGAAGCCTTGTTGCCAAACGAATTGCGCACGTAGGTAAGCACCGCCGCTAGCTCTTCATCGCTCAGCATATTGCCATAAGCGGTCATGGGCACCTGGCCTGGATATTTTTCTCCATTGACCTCGATGGCACCATAAAGGCCATTCAACACCACTTTTATCAAACGCCCTTCACTACCTGTGACCCACGGGGTCTGTGATAAGGGTGGAAAACCGGATTGTTGCAACCCTTTGCCGTTTTCTTGATGGCACGTTATGCAAAATCCCTCCCTGCCGTAAATCTCCTTGCCCTTTTGGTAAAGTTCTAAATCACTACCTGTCAATTCAGTGGACAATTCTTCAACTTCTTCTTCTTCATCTTTTTCCCTATTCAAGATAAAATCTAGGATCGCCTCAAATATAGGGGCCGACCATTCATCGAGGGTATTTTTATCAATGCTGTCGAGCACCTCAAGGGCCTCTTTTTCGGGCAGCCAAGACGCTGCAGCCATCGCGGTCAATCGCACCCTACCATGCGGGTCTTGTGCCGCTTTTTTCAACAGTTCAAGTGAGTCATCGACCTGATGCCCCATATACCGTAAAACGATTACCGCCGCTGCCCTGACTTTGTAACTGTCTGCAGTAAGGCATTGTTTTAACAGCCCAGGGTCAATTTGGTTGGCACCCCAACTGACCCAAAGTGCTTCCAAGAGGTGAAGTTCATATTTTTTGTCTTCTTTATCAAGATGGGCCACCCATTTTTTTAGGGCGGTCAAAACCTCGTCGACATTTCTGCTTCTCAGCTCCCTTCGAGTCCGGTACCGGGTTCTGTATTCATGTAGCTTCAGGTTATCAAACAACCGTTCAATCGAAGCCCAGTCGATTATCGCGGGTGCTACCAAAGGTCTTGACGGATAGGTCACTCGGTACACCCTACCGTGCGAATGGTCGCGCAAGGGGTCACGGGCATTGTGCTGCATATGGCCTATCAAAATGTTGTGCCAATCGATAAAATAGAGTGAGCCGTCTGGTGCAAACTCCATATCGACAGGTCTGAAATTACCATCATCGGACCAAATGAGGTCTTGGCGATGTTTACCTTCATAACCT
>JANQOD010000106.1 GCA_028289745.1 Allomuricauda sp.
ACTCGTTTCGGTATCTGTAGCGACCAATTTGCCATCGTAATCCACGACCCGAATATCCTTCCAAACATGAACGCCCAATTTTTCAAGAAAATCCTCTGCTTTTTTTGAGGCTATCTCACTCATGGCGGGTAAAATTCTATCCCCTCCCTGTACAAGGTTTATCTGTGCTCTTCGGGTATCAAGGTCGGGATAATCTTTTGGTAAAATTCCCTTTTTTATTTCGGCCAACGCACCTGCCAATTCAACACCCGTGGGCCCCCCACCAACAATCACAAAGTTCATCAGGGCCTCTCGCTCATGGTAATCGTCGGTCAGTAGTGCCTGCTCAAAATTTTCCAGGATCAGGCTACGAAGGTTCAATGACTGCGGAATGGTCTTCATTGCCATACTGTTCTGCTGTAAAGCCTTGTTACCGAAAAAATTGGTCTCTGAGCCTACCGCGATGACCAGATAATCATATTTCAGTTCACCTATATTGGTCATCACCAAGCGTTTTTCGGTGTCGATTTCATTTACTTCTGCCAATCTAAAGAAAAAGTTATCGTAGCCCTGAAGCACTTTTCGAATGGGGTAGGCGATGGAATCAGGTTCAAGACCACCCGTAGATACTTGATACAACAGGGGTTGAAAGGTGTGGTAATTGTGCTTGTCCATCAACACTACTTGAACCTCTTGCCCGGCCAGCTTTTTGGCCAAAGAAATACCGCCAAAACCACCGCCGATGACAACAATTCTGGGATAACTTGATTGCGGAATGTTCATAGAGAAAATTAAAGTGCAAATGTACACATTAGCTTTCACCGGCACTAAGGTGCACCATCGTTTTTGGTATATTTAATGGGCAATGCCCGAAAAATTGGCCTCGACTGCCATTGATCTATTTTTTTGATCATGGTCACATCAAAAGGGCAAAACAAGAATTTGATGAACGCAGGTGCACTGATTTCATTCATGAATCTTTTCTAGGTGATAGATCGACAGCCTTATACCATAGAAAATAGTATGTTGTAACAAAAACAAGACCTTTACTACTAATAACTAAAACAACTACCAACCCGATCAGTGACCAAGGAACTGGAACATCGCTTTGTGACCGAACTTGAGAGCAATCAAAACATTGTTCACAAGGTCTGTAGTCTGTACACCAATGATAGGGATTCGCACAATGACCTTTTTCAAGAAATCACCATTCAATTATGGAAGGCCTATCCGAAATTTAGGGGCGACTCCAAATTCAGCACCTGGATGTACCGTGTCGCCTTGAACACGGCCATCACACTTTATAGAAAGTCAAAACGACGTGTACTGACACAAGACTACGATTCGGTCATCTTTAAAATAAAGGCCAATGAATACGACGATACCGAAGAACGGCAATTGAAGCTCATGTATGACGCCATCAAGCAATTGGGCGACATCGACAAGGCCATTGTTTTTCTGTATCTAGAGGATAAAGACTATACCGAAATCTCTGAAACCTTGGGTATCACTGAAGTGAACGCACGTGTGAAGATGAACCGAATAAAAAACAAACTGAGAACCATATTAAATCCGTGACACTATGATGGATGAACTGGAACTTCTGAAAAAAGACTGGCAAAAAAAGGAAGGCCATCTTCCAAAGTTGACCTATGATGAAATCTATAAAATGCTTCGAAGCAAGTCATCTTCAATCGTGAAATGGATTTTTTACATCAGTATTGTCGAATTCATTTTCTGGATAGCCTTGTTCTTCGTTCCCGTTCAAGGGGGTGAACTGGCTTCAGATGGGGCCAAGGTTTATCAAAATATAGAACTTGGGCTTGAAATCATCAGATATGCCGCCCTGATATATTTTATTTTTAAGTTCTATAAGAACTTTCAAAAAATCACCGTGACAGAATCTGCAAGAACCCTGATGAAACGTATCATTTCTACTAGAAAGACCGTCATGCAATATGTATGGTTCAATCTCGGGGTGTTTGCCGTGATGATGGTGGTCGTCTTTATCGAATACGTAAATTATGACCCCAGGGTCGAATTGAAGACCATGATCGCCGAAGCTGACAACAGTATCTTACTTTGGGTCATGGTTAGTTTCACCCTACTGGTCGCTATTGGTTTCTTTGCCTTCTTATTGTGGCTCTTTTACCGAATTCTCTATGGAATCCTTTTAAAGCGTCTCAATGAAAATTATAGGGAGCTCAAAAAATTGGAGGTCTAATCGCGATGGCTATAACGCCG
The DNA here is from genome assembly GCA_028289745.1 of Allomuricauda sp. Lineage (GTDB taxonomy): Bacteria > Bacteroidota > Bacteroidia > Flavobacteriales > Flavobacteriaceae > Flagellimonas_A. The sequence continues at coordinate 2,224 of JANQOD010000106.1, forward strand.
TTTTTGGTGGTCAGCTTCGTAAGCGGCCAGCTCTTCTTCCGGAATCACATGCAGAAATGATGGGTGCTGTTCAATGGCATACTCCAATTTTTCGATAATCTCTTCTATAGACTCATTATCATAATCGATCTCGAGTGGCTCTTTGATCTGCATTGACTGTAGAATACCCTTCTTTTTTATATAGAGCCCTTTTTTGTCAAAAGAACGTCGAAAACCGTCGATTACCACGGGAACCACTATGGGCTTATACCGTTTAATGATGTGGGCGGTACCTTTTCGTAACGGTTTCCATGGTGTGGTCGTACCCTGCGGAAAAGTAATGACCCAACCATCTTGCAGTGCGGTACCGATATTGGTGATATCGCTCATCTTCACCTGACGGTTCACATCTTTGCCGTCGGCACGCCATGTTCGCTCAATGCTAATAGAGCCGGCATAGGCCAAGATCTTGGCCAGTACACTTTGTTTCATGGTCTCTTTGGCCGCAACATAGTAGATGTTCAACTTGGGTTTCCAGAGATAACCTATGTTCTTCAGCGTATCTTCACGACCCGACAAACTGGCATTGAACACATGGAACATGGCCACTACATCGGCAAAATAGGTTTGATGATTGCTCACGAAAAGCACATTTGTGCCAGGCAAGCCACGAATGACCTCAGAACCCTCGATTTGCAGTTTGTTGAATTGCTTGTACCGCTGATGGGTCATCAGCCCCATGATACGAATCAACCATTTCTTCAAGAAAAGGATGTGTCCGAAAGGGTTTCTTTTAAACAAGGCCATGCAATGCTGTTAAGAAGGCTAATTTACAAAATCGCACCTAAAGCACTTTCAGCAAAAGTTCCCGAATCTCGCTGAGCATCATTGCCGTGGCACCCCAAACGACATAACCATTTAACTTAAAGGCAGGTACGTCGATATTTTGAGCGTAAGAAGTGCTCAAGTTTTGTTGAATTAGATTGGCATCGTTCAGATAATCTTCTATGGGCACTTCTACCAGAGCCTCGACTTCATTTTTATCACGTTTAAATGTTTGGGGCTCTTTGCTAAGGCCCAAGAAGGGGGTGACCATGAAGTTGCTTGGCGGAATATACAATTCGCTCAATTCTCTAATGATCTCTATACGCTCAGGAGGCAGGCCTACCTCTTCATGGGTTTCGCGAAGGGCGGTCTGCAAAAGGTTCTGATCATGTTTCTCCATTTTTCCCCCTGGAAATCCTATTTGATTTGAGTGAACGCCCGGGTAGGCGTTGCGTAATATCAAAAGTAGGTGGGTGATTCGTAGCCGATCAGGATAAAACAGGGCAACAACACCCGCTTTTTTAGGCTTTCGATTCTTGAACCCGTTTGATCCCAACAGCTTCTTTCTTACCTCAGGGGCCATTTTATAGTGTGAATCAGGCCCTGGAAGTGGCATATTTTTTATTTTTACTGCCTGCTGATAAAAATCATCAAAATTCATGTTGAAAAGAATCTTGCTTTTTACAAGTATAGCACTATTTTTTTTGGTTTGCTGTAAAGAAAATCCAAAAGGGAACACTTCATCACAACAGCAAACAATCGTAGAAAAAGATACGGCCAAGCCAATAGAAAGTGGTAAGGAAGATATCGAAACCAAAGAGCAAAGATTTGTGCTCACCGAAGAAAATGCCATCGATTTCTTTTTCAATTATGCCGATACCTTGACGCAAGACAAGGTCAAGTTGACGACTACCATGGGCAGTTTTACCGTGCAACTCTTCGATAACGTGCCTTACCATAAGGCCAATTTCATCTATTTGGCAAGAAAGGGATATTTTGACAACACCCAATTTCACCGTATAGTAAAAGATTTTATCATTCAGGGAGGAAATTCAGATGACAAGCTTACCGCGAACAAACGTCGAGAAATCGGTCGCTACCTGTTGCCCCCAGACAGCAAGAAAGGCTATAAACATCATAGGGGCGTGATTTCAATGCCCAGTAGCGAACGCGACAACCCCCATAAATTGGCCTCTCCCTACGAGTTTTTCATTGTGGTGACCAAACCTGGCTCTTATCATTTAGATGGTTCATATACACCTTTCGGTAGGGTAATTCAGGGGATGAATATAGTTGATACCATCAATAGCGTACCCGTGGGCGATGGAGATTGGCCCTTGCAAAACGTATATATCCTAAAAGCGGAAATCTTATAGTTTTTTGTCCCTATAAATATTCGGAAGCCTGATGCCAAACCTTACGGCCAATAAACGGATGCCGATCACCACAATGAAACCGGCCGAATAGGCATAGGCCTCCGGAATGGGAAAAAGCAACAAGAAAAAGTAGAATGCACCTCCTACAATACAGGCCGTAGCATAGATTTCCTTTCTAAAGATCACCGGAATCTCGTTACATAGAATATCCCTGATAACCCCTCCGAAACTGGCCGTGATGGTCCCCAATGCGATACAGATAATGGGCAATAACCCGGCCTGGAGTCCTTTTTCGATTCCGACCATGGTATAAAGTCCGATACCAATGGTGTCGAACAAGAAAAGTGATTTTCTTAGATATTTCAACTGATTCGCAAAGACGATTGCCAATACCACTGTTGTCAAGATAGTGATCATATAGGTCAAATCGCGCATCCAGACAACGGGTACGTTGCCGATCAAGAAATCACGCAGCGTACCGCCACCTATGGCCGTCACGAAAGCAACAATGACCACCCCAAAAAGATCAAGTCGTTTTTCCATAGCGACCAAAACCCCTGAAATAGCAAAGGCAATGGTGCCCAAAATGTCAATAATTTGGTAAAATGCCATTTTACATCTTTTGGGTATAGTGGTTGTAATCTTTCAAAACGGTATCAAGGTACTCTTTGTCATAGAGGTTTGAATCGGTCTTCAGTATGCTGTCAACCTTTATTCTCAATGCTTTCAAGGTCTTAAAGTCATTACTCTTTCTTGCGATACGATAGGTCTCTTTAATAAGGCGTACATCTTTGTCGGTCAATAGTGTTACATTGGTAAATAGGGGTTCGTACTTGTCTTCCACTTCCTCTAAAATGGTATGGGAGACCTTCACCTTGTTCTTTGTTGAAATCACAACGGTACCGGCAGCCGCATCGCCCAAACGTTGTCGTCTTTCGGTAAATAAAATGGTAAGCAAGCCCACTGAGCCGACAAAAAGCCAGATATCGACCAAACGAAGCATCCACCTGACCAAATAATTGCTCCAATGCACCGGGGTTCCATCGAGGCGAACCACCCGCATTTTCAACAACATCTTCCCTACGGTCTGGCCATTGAAAATACTGTGCATCAAAAGGCTGTAGAACATGGCGGGAAGAAATATCAACCCGACCAAACCGCGCTGTGTCCATCTATCCTCATACACATAGCCTATCGCATCACCGATAACGTTTACCAAAATGGCATAGAGATATAGAATGAAAGCATCGACCAAAAAAGAGATTATACGTTCACCTATGCTGACGATTTTATAATCTAGATTGACATTTTGCGTTGTATTGATTTGAAGGTTGCCCATTAAGCACTACATTTAACTTTAAGGAAACGATTTTATGCGCGAAGCTGCCTTTGTCAAGCAAAATAAAGAAAAATGGATAGCTTTTGAAAAGGCCATCAACCTCGGCTCAAAAACCGATCCCGACGAACTGGCCGATGGGTACATCCAACTCACCAATGACTTGGCCTATGCGCAAACCTATTACGCCGAAAGCAAGACATTATTGTATTTGAACGCCCTTGCTTCACAGGCACATCAAAAAATCTACAAGAACAAGAAAGAGAACCGCAATCGGATCATTGATTTCTGGGGATATGAATTTCCCCGATTTTTCAAACAATACCATAACACCTTGGGGGTATCTTTTTTGATTTTTGCGGTCGCCACCGCGATTGGTGCCATCTCGGCATTGAACGATTCAACTTTCGTACGGTTGATATTGGGTGATGCCTATGTGAACGAAACCTTGAACAACATCGCCAATGGAGACCCAACGGCCATTTACAAAAGCGGTAGTGAAATCGGTACTTTTTTGGGCATTACCATCAACAATATACGCGTGGCATTTCTCGCATTCGCCTTTGGCGTCATTACAAGTATCGGAACAGCCTACATCTTGTTCAGCAATGGGGTGATGCTCGGGGCCTTCATCACTTTCTTCTATACCAAGGGCGTATTTTTAGAGGCCAACAAGCAGATTTGGCTTCACGGTACCATTGAGATCTCGGTCATTATCATAGCGGGTTGTGCAGGCCTCATCATGGGCAATGGCATTCTTTTTCCCAAGACCTTTTCAAGGCGGGTATCGTTCATGAAAGGGGCCAAAGATGGGCTTAAAGTGGTCGTCAGCACCATTCCCTTTTTCATCATAGCAGGGTTTATAGAGGGGTTCATCACCCGTTATTCAGACATGCCCAATTGGCTTGCTTTTACCATTATTTGGGCTTCGTTGACCTTGATCGTATTTTATTATGTGCTATACCCCATCCTATTAAATAAAATAGATGCAGAAAAATTACATAGAGCTTAGAATTAACCGTGATTTTGGTGACATCATCACCGCCTATTTTGATTTCTTCAAGCAGAACATCAAAAAGTTCACCAATGTTTTTATTAGTTATAATGGTGTTTTTTTGGTCGGCTTATTGATTGCGAGTTACCTGCTTGTCTCAGGATTTATAGGCATGATCGCCTATGAAAATAACGCAGATTTCAACAATACCGCGGGCCTCGATGAAAAGTATGTCATCTATATGATTGCCGGCGGGATCATTTTCTTCGTCATTTTCTTGATGGTCGGGGTTTTGAATTATGGTTTGGCCACCAGCTATATGATTTGCTATGAAAAGAACAAAGGCCAAAATTTTGAGAAGAAAATGGTTTGGGAGCATACCAAGAATCGCTTTGGCAGCATCGTTGTTTTCGTGCTGTTGTTGATCCTTGTTTTTCTTGTGTTCATGGTCGTGGCCATCGTTTTGGCGTTTATTCCTTTGTTGGGGCTTTTTGCCCAGTATATCATTCAATATTTTATGGTTTCTTGGCTCGGAGTCTCTTTTTTCAGCATGCTGGAAGAGAATCGTGGCGTAGGTGAAGCCTTGAGCGAGGGCTGGCGCTTGGTTATTGACAATTTCTGGAAAGCCATTGGTGTCAACTTTGTAATGGGACTGCTGTTGGGCATTTTGATCATGTTGGCCATGGTGGTACCGGGGGTGTTGGTGGGCATCTATACTTTTCATGTGGTCGAGAACAATGTCGATTACGCTGCTTCAATAGTGGCAACAGTGGTATATACCTTGGGAACCTGCCTTTTTCTGGTCATTTCAGTGTACGGCCAGTGCCTGACCCAATTTGTGAACGGTATTCTCTATTATGCACTACATGAAAAAACATATAACCAGAACGCCCGTAGCAAAATTGAACAAATAGGAAGTACCCCAGAGTGAAGAATTTACTGCCCTATATCATACTGTTCTGCT
>JANQOD010000128.1 GCA_028289745.1 Allomuricauda sp.
AACGATGAAGCGTAAGATTAGGGAAGAGCTGGTAAAACTGTCAACAGATATCATTACTTCACGTGAAGATAAAGAACTGACCGACCTTTATGAAAAGGCAAAAGAACTGTATGAAAAGTTGGCGGTCTTGAAATTCATCGATGAAAATTTGAACGATATTGAAGTCGATGTATCGAAAAATGTACTGGCTGCCCGTTTCGAAAAAATGGCTACCGCCGTTATAAGCGGCAATACTTCGGTACCTGAGACCAATCCACATGAAGAAGATATCATTACTCCAGGTATGGAGACGATCAAGGATATGGTGTCTGAAATGCCCAGCGAGGCGGTAGAATATATATTTTCAGATTTCATTGCCAAGCCGACGAATATGAAAAGTGACAAGGAGATTTTGACCCCAGATGTCCCTGAAATCGAGGCGGGAAAACCTAAACAAAAGTCACTCAATGACAAATTGACCACCAAAAAGCTACAGATAGGCCTCAATGACCGCTTGGCCTTTGTCAAGCATCTGTTCAATGAAAACACTGAAGATTATAACCGGGTGATTTCTCAATTGAATACCATCGATACCGAAGAACGTTCCCTGTCTTTTATCGACAATATGGTGAAGCCCGAGTATAACGGTTGGGAGGGAAAAGAAGAGTATGAAAATCGTTTCAAGGCACATATCGAGCGCAAGTTCGCATAGTGTAGCTTTCTTCTTACCTTTAGCAACGAACCAATATCATCTTGTTTATGCTTAAAAAGATTCTCTATTGGGCGTCAACCGGCATTTTGACGCTTATTATGCTTTTTTCAGCTTACAACTACTTCTTCAACCATCAAGCGATTGCCGATTTTTATGTGAACATGGGGTATCCTACCTATTTGATCTATCCTTTGGCCATTGCAAAAATTTTGGGGTTGGTCACCATTTGGGGCAATTTTTCAAAAACCCTAAAAGAATGGGCCTATGCAGGTTTTTTCTTCAATACGGTTCTGGCCTTTTTTGCCCACTATATGGTGAATGATGGGCAACATGCGGGAGCACTCATCGCTTTTGTGGCGGTAATGCTCTCTTATTTTACAGGAAAGGAAGTCAGGCCTTAACTTCACCCCATGGGAAAGTTATATTTGGTACCCACGCCCATCGGCAATTTAGAAGACATGACCTTTCGGGCCATTAAGGTGCTCAAAGAAGTTGATTTGATTCTGGCGGAAGACACCCGCACCAGTAGAAAGTTGTTGCAGCACTATGAAATCTCCACGCCGTTACAGAGCCACCATATGCACAACGAACATAAAACGGTAAAGGCCTTGGTCGAACGTATGAAATCTGGGGAAATTTTCGCCCTTGTTTCCGATGCGGGCACCCCGGCGATTTCCGATCCCGGATTTTTGCTGACAAGGGCCTCTATTGAAAACGATGTCGAGGTCGAATGCCTTCCCGGGGCCACGGCCTTTGTTCCGGCATTGGTGAACAGTGGCCTGCCCAATGACCGATTTGTGTTCGAGGGATTCCTTCCCATAAAAAAAGGTCGCCAAACACGGTTGATGGCCCTAAAGGAAGAGACCCGCACCATGGTGTTTTATGAGAGTCCGCATAAATTATTGAAGACCTTGACCCAATTTGTGGAGTATTTTGGAGAAAACAGATCCGCTTCGGTCTCTCGCGAACTCACCAAACTTTATGAAGAAAACGTTCGCGGAACGCTATTGGAAGTATTGCAACATTTTACTGAAAACCCGCCTAAGGGAGAACTGGTCATCGTGGTAGCTGGAAAGAAGTGATGAAAAAACTGCTTTCAGATATCAGAAACTGTACGGTCTGCACTGAGCATCTGCCTTTGGGGCCACGGCCCATCGTCGCAGCAAATTCAAAAGCCAAAATTGCCATCATCGGCCAAGCGCCTGGTAAAAAGGTGCACGAAACGGGCATACCGTGGGACGATCCCAGCGGAAGGCAATTGCGAAAATGGCTGGGTGTCGGTGATGAGGTGTTTTATGATGACACCAAGATGGCACTGATACCCATGGGTTTCTGCTATCCTGGAAAAGGAAAATCTGGTGATCTGCCGCCCCGCATCGAATGTGCCCCATTGTGGCATGAACCCCTGTTGAAAAAAATACCCGACCTGCGGGTGATTATTTTGATTGGCCAGTATGCCCAAAATCATTATTTGGGAGACAAAATGGAAAAAAACTTGACCGAAACAGTAAGGAATTTCAAAGACTACTTGCCCGAATATTTTGTGTTACCGCACCCATCGCCAAGAAACCGGTTTTGGTTGAGCAAGAACCCATGGTTTGAGGCGGAGGTTTTACCGGAGCTTACTAAATTAGTGTTAGACACTCTGAATATTTCCCCCAAATAAAAAACCAAGACATCCTACAATTATATAACCCAGGGTCTGTCTTAAACTTGCTGAAATTCTATTATCTAGAAATATCAAAGCTAAAAGACAAATAACGATTAGTACGGAAGCAATTAGGTCTTTGTAGTTCTTATTCAAAAAATCTTCCATCAATTTAAGTTTTGATTCAAAATAATTCGTTCCAGAATGTTCTCCTGTAACATGAAGAAATTATTACCGTTCATATCATATTAACGAAAAAGCATGACAAGTGTTTGCTAATTGATTATAATTAACTGTTAATAAGCGTTTTACATTGAATCAAAATAGAAGCAGGGGAAAGATTAAATAAATTTCAGAAATTTAATTTAGGTGGTTTTGGGAGAATAAATTTGATTCCCTCCGGTTGTAGGAATGGAAAAGAAGAAAAGCCTAATTTCTAATAGCGAAGCGGTCTAGCGTCTAAAATCTAATACCTACTCCCATCATGTTTTCCCTTCTGCCAACCGTATTTGCCCAGATATTGCTCGGCACTTTCTACGGCACCCTCTTCGATCGAGGTACCCATCGAGTCGTTCCAGCGGTTGAGATAACCAAATAGCGAGATGACCCCCAACATTTCAACAATTTCACCAGCACCCCAATATTTATGCAGCTGCCTTTTGATTGTGGCATTCACGGTATTGGGTACCTGTGAGGCGGCCAACGCAAAATCCAATGCGGCGCGTTCCGCATCAGAGAAGGCCTCGTGGGTACGGTATTCCCAAATGTTGTCTAATTGTGCTTGTTTGGCACCATAGCGTTCAGCGGCGCGAATGGCATGGGCTTGGCAATAACGGCAACCCGTGGCATTGCTGCTCACCCAGGCAATCATGCGTTTTAAGGCCGAGGTAACCCGCCCTTCATTGGCCATGACCGCCTTGTTCAAATTGATAAAGGCCTTTGAAATAGCGGGCCGGTGCTGCATGGTCAATACCGAATTTGGGCAAAAACCCAAGGTTTCGTTAAAGAATTCGGCCAGTTCTTTGGTCTCTGGGTCGTGATTGGGGTCTAGGGGTTCTACAAGTGCCATTGGGGGTTGATTTTATTGTACTTTTGATTTTTACAAGAAACAAAATTTTATGGCAACAACAAATCATATTTCAACAAAGTGGTTGGGCAACATGGCCTTCGAGAGTACTAATCCATCGGGGTTGACCCTAAAAATTGATGCGAGTCCTGAAGATGGGGGTGAAGGGGCCGGACTTCGCCCGAAGGCTCTTATGTTATCTGGCTTGGCAGGTTGCTCGGGCTTGGATGTTGCCTCATTGATAAAAAAAATGAAGCTGGAAGTCGATGATTTTCAAATCGAGACCATTGGTTCGCTTACCGACGAGCACCCAAAGTATTATGACAGGGTCAGTATCGAATACCATTTTTATGGGTCCAATCTCAATGAGGCCAAATTACAACGAGCCGTAGATTTGTCCTTGGAAAAATATTGTGGTGTGATGGAAATGTTCAGACGGTTCGCCAAGATGGACATTGAAACGGTTTTTCATACAAAATAAGTTCAAGCACAAGCACAAGTCCCAAGTTCAAAATGAATGATAAAAGGTATGATTTAGAAGATAGGTTAGTCGATTTTGCTGCCGCCGTCACCCTTTTTATCGAAAAGTTGCCCAATAATT
>JANQOD010000193.1 GCA_028289745.1 Allomuricauda sp.
TGGCCGATCAAATCGGTATCTGAAACCTTGTACATGCCCATACTTCCACTTTCCCGTAGCCAATACGGACTCGTATAGTTCTTTTTTTCGGTAACCTGAAAGTTCAACTTCAGGTCTTTCTTCTTGTTTTCTTCGAGCACCATATCTGGCGAAAGTTGGGCGTGTGTATCCGAAATTTTTATGGACTCAAGTTTCACGTTCATGGCACTACGGTTCAAGACCTCGATGTTGACTTCAACATCATCGCCCTGAAAGGTGGTTGCCGAGGTAGCACTGGCTTCCAAATAAAGACCCGCACAGGCCAAGATGATATCTTTCAAATGCCCCGTCTTCAATTTTCGCCAATGATCGTCCTTTACGTTTTGCAGTAATGTAAAGGCTTCCAGCAGCTTGGGTATATGAACACTTGGGTTTTGAAAATTGAAGGTTCTCTCGATTTCATTCAATATGGCACCGACCGCAGCACCGCCTTCGACCCTTGACCAAGAGGTGTCGATGCCGTCAAAAAGATCGGTCTTATCTTTAGGCAGTGAACCCTTGATGAGCTCGACATATTCGTCTTGGGAGCCTCTTGTCGATATTCTGCCGAAACCCTGACATAGGTGCTGACTGCTGGCCAGGGAAGCGATTTCGTTGTTTGAAACCCCAAGTTCAGGATAATAGACCCCTACATCCAACTTCAACATTTTTGATTTATCGGCCTTTTTAAAATTTTCTTGGCTTCCGTAAAACCACCATGAGGTATTGAAAAACGCGCGTTCGGGCTGCCACGTATCTAGATGTTCAAGCTGCTCATCGTAGGCATTGGGGTTGCCTGCAAGCTCAAAGGCTTCCAGGCCAAGCATGGCCGATGCGGTATGGTGACCATGTGTCGTACCGGGTGTTCGATGGTCAAAACGGTTGATTATCACGTCGGGCTTCAAATCTCGTATGGCCCTTACCATATCGCCCAGAACGACCTCTTTGTTCCATATTCTTAGGGTCTCATCGGGGTGTTTTGAGAACCCAAAATCATTGGCTCTGGTGAAACGCTGCTCACCTCCGTCAACCCTACGTGCAGCTAGCAGTTCTTGTGTTCGAAGTACCCCCAAAAGCTCTCGTAATTCAGGACCAATAAGATTTTGACCGCCATCGCCCCTTGTAAGGGAAAGATAGACCGTTCTGGCCTTTACCTCGTTTGATAAGTATGATATCAATCGTGTATTCTCATCATCAGGGTGTGCCGCCACATACAATGCAGTACCTAAAAAATTAAGCTTCTGAAGCTCATGAAATATTTCGGAGGAAATTAGCTTTTCTGGTTTTTGGGCATTCAATGAAAGAGAGAGCGTGGCTACAAAGAAACATACTGCCCAAAATTTCTGCATAGTTTAGTATTTAAGGGTATCGGCCAAATATAGAAATATTAACAACCAAGGACCCGTAATTTAGAACTTCTTTAACAGCTCAAAATAGTTGGTCAAGATCGTCTTCGGTGGCCACCTGTTTTTGAATCAAAACGACCCCTTTTTGCAGTAAGAGGTTGTTAGGGTAGGTCAACAGTTCACCGTTATCTTTGATGAGATTCATGTGAAAGGCCTTAATATCCAGTATGATGCCCTCTTCAGGAAATTCTTTGTCTTGAATGCGAATACGGTCTCCTATCTTAAACGGAAAATAAAAGAACAGAATGATGCCCGAAGTGATATTGCTCAAAATCGACCATGTAGCAAAAAGGGCCACCCCGATAACCGCAAATATCGAAGATAACATAAGCCCAATTTCTTGCACGTTGATGCCCCAGATCAACACTAGAACAATGAGTAAAACCACAAATAAACCGAAAGTGACGTATTTGATGACCAACCGGGTACGTACGCGGTTGATGTCACTGATTCGGCCAACTCTTTTTATTGTCTTGACCGATAGAAATCGCAAGACCGCAAAGGCCAGCAGGCAAATCAGGGTTGCCAGCAATTCGCTTTGATGGTCAAAGAAAAATTCTCTCATGGTCGGTTATAGTCCAAGTGTATCGCGAAGTACGGTATATTTATTTGAATTTTGCTGCCAATAGGGTGTTTTCAGCAGTTTGATCTTTGTGGCCTTGGTAGTCAGCAGCGTTGCATTTTTTCCAAATCCACTTTTGAACTCTTCTGACCAGTGTTCTATCGTATGTGGAAAATCATTGGTGAACGCAATCGAAAGTGTCCTTTTCAATTCAGGATAGTGGAGGGTATAGGTTGAAGTCTTCCCATCCTTATCAAGATTGGCCGTTGCCCTGTATGCCTTTATCTCTTTATGCCCTAGTCGGATATATTCTAGAGAAGGGACCACATCTAGATCGCCAACAGGCAAATCATCGGGATTGATCCTGACCTTGTTCCATAACTCGTTTTCAAGTATGGTTTTTTGCAATGCGAGGCTTTGATCGGCCTCGCCCTCAAAATAACTGTGCGAGGTAACCTCGAACCGATCACGGTTGTTTATCTGGGCGTATACCTGACCACACCATTCTTGCGCACTGAAACTGGTCTTCAACGCATGCTGGTTGTCATGAACGGGATAAAAGGTACTGCTCATTATCGAATAGGGGTAGATGCCCGTCAGATATTTTTTGGTCGCATTGAGCTTTAGCACCGGTACATTATCTTGATTGCTTTGGTCTGCTTTTACCTGTATCTCCGGTAAAAAAGGCTCGGTCACAAAAATGAGCACTGCCGTACCCTCGCGCATTTCACCGTAACGGGCCTGCTCTAATTGATAGGAAGTGATTTCGGCCTCCCCGGCGTACCAGTATTCTTTGAATATTTTGGATACGGGTCTTTTGGCAACTTTTTCAGCTGATGTTTCTGTGGTTTTTGTATTCACTGCCAAATCTTGTGGGTCTTTGACAGCGTTTTCCCTACAAGATTGAAACCATACCGTTACATTGACGAACAGCATGACAAAAAGCGCAATACGAATCCATTTTTTCATGATCGGGATTTTTCTTAAAAGTAATGAATACCGTTTAGGAAACCATATGCATTAACGTTTCGTAAACCAAATGTGTGGGCAACCCGACCACATTGGTGTAAGCCCCATTGATTTCTTCAATCCCGATAAGGCCGATCCACTCTTGAATGCCATAGGCCCCTGCTTTGTCATATGGGGTGTATTTTTCAATGTAGAAGGCTATTTCGTCTTCTGTAAGGGCCTTGAATTTTACGTATGTGGTGTGATTGACGGTTTTCTGTTTGGCATTTGTGGTAAAGCAAACCGAAGTGATGACCTCATGCCGGTCATCTGAAAGGGTCTGTAGCATTTGAAAGGCTTCCTTGGCATCTTTTGCTTTTTCGAGTGAATTTTCCTGATGCCATACCACGGTATCTGAGGTGATCAAGATGTCATTATCGTCAAGCTCACCTAGAAAGGCCTCTGCCTTTAGTCGGGCCAAGTAATCTGAAATCTCGCTTCCTTGCAATTCTTTTGGGTAGTGTTCATCAATGGGTTTGGGACGAACTTCAAAATCCATACCCAGCTCCTCAAAAAATTTTTTGCGACGCGGCGAACCCGAGGCCAGTATGATTCTATGGTTTTGTAGCCTTTTGGCAAGTGGATTCTCAATCATTGGCAGCACTGAAAGTAGCATTCCATTTACCATGAACCTTCATGACCTGTTCGATAATGTCACGTACACAGCCCTCTCCTCCGTTCTTGTGTGAAACGTAGTCACTTATGGCCTTGACCTCTGCCGCAGCATTTTGTGGACAAGTGGCCAGGGCCACCTTTTTCATGGCAGGAATGTCAGGTAGGTCATCGCCCATGTAGAGCGCGGTCTTTGGTTCAATATTGTAGCCATCCAAATATTCTTGCAAAGGCTCTTCCTTAAGATGGGCGCCCAAATAAATATCGGTAATACCAAGCCCTTTGAGCCTGTCGCGAACCCCTTTATTGGTTCCTCCCGTAATGATGCAAACATTGTACCCCTTCAAAAGGGCAGCCTTCATGGCATAGCCGTCTTTAACGTTCATTTTTCTCAGCAGTTCACCTTCATTGGTGACCAAGACCGAACCATCGGTCAAAACGCCATCCACATCAAAGATAAATGTGGTGATATCTCTCAAATACTCCTTATAGTTTTTCTTCATGTGCCTGTCGAATTGATTCACTCAAAAGTTGGTATATTTTTTTGTGCAACGGATGCTTTAGTTCATCAAGATGGCGTTGCATGGTCTGTATATCGTTTCGCCTTGCAGGTCCGGTCTGTGCTGTTCGTGGATCCAAAAATCGGATTTTATTCGCAGTTTCGCCAATCAGGGGTTTCAATAAATCAAACGATAGATCATGGTCACGACAAATTGTCGCTGCAATGTTGAACAGGTGATTGGGGAAATTGTTGACGAATACTGCCGATAAATGCAATTGCCTTCGCTGTTCTGAAGAAATCGGATAAACGAAATCTGATAAGATGGCCGCAAGTTTCCCAAGTCGGTCAAGAGCCGTACCGGTATTGGCCTCTATACAAATGGGAATCACGCTGAAATCAACAGCACATTCTTTTGTGAAAGTTTGTAGGGGATAGAAAACACCATATGAATCGGACCCTTTTAAAGCTTCGATCGAAACGCTGCCCGAAGTATGGGCCATGATACCTGTTTTATCTTTCAACTGTTGTGCAACTTCAGAAACTGCAGTGTCGCTTACCGCCAAAAGATAAAAATCGGCCGACTTGACCTTTTTCAGGTCGGTTTCGAAGACGATCTCACCTTCAAAACTGGACAAGGCATTTTTGTTTCGCCCCACCACTTGAACCACCGAAACCTTATCAGTGGTCTGAAAAGCTTTAAAAAGATGAAAGGCCACATTGCCCGTGCCGATGATGACTACTTTGAGCATGCCCAAAAATACGAACTTGTACCAAACGGGTTTCACTCGACGATCGAGAATTGAATGTTCTGATGCTTTAATCGAAGTGAATAAGTTTGTTGCCCACAAAAATCCGATGGGTTTGCACAGGGGCAGTTTACTGAAAATTAACAGTTTTGTTCAACTTTTTCTTTTCAAAGGCTACCCCATAAATTGCCAAAACACCGTACTTTTGCAAGCCAAAGAACAGGTGCATATGCTCGAATTGTTGAAGAAGTCGTTGTTCTCGACCCGATTGATGGCCGTACTTTTTCTTGTCTTTGCACTGGCCATGGCCTTCGGAACCTTTGTTGAAAGCTGGTACAGTACTGAAACTGCGCGTATTTATATCTATAATGCCACTTGGTTCGAAGCCATCATGGTGTTCTTTGTCATTAACTTTATCGGCAATATTTTTCGCTATCGATTGCTTCGTTGGGAAAAATGGCCAGTGCTCGTCTTGCACCTATCGTGGATACTCATCATTGTTGGGGCCTTTGTCACCCGCTATATCAGTTTTGAAGGGGTGATGCCCATTCGTGAGGGCAATTCAGAAAATGTATTTTATTCAGACAAGACTTTCTTGACCGCCTTTGTCGACGGAGAAATAGGTGGGGAAACCAAACGAAAAGTCTTGGAAGATGATATATTGGTCACAGCGGAAGGCAAACGAAGCAGTTTGCCATGGAGAGCAGATTTTAACGGTCAACCCTTTACCATTTCATATGTCGATTTCATCAAAGGAGCAAAAGAGGGATTGATTCCCGATGAAAATGGTCAAGAATACTTAAAAATAGTTGAGGCCAGTGGCGGGCAGCGTCATGAGCACTATTTAGAAAATGGCCAAGTTGCCAGTATTCACAACATATTGTTCGCCCTGAACAACAAGACCGATGGTGCTATCAATATTTTTACCTCTGACAGCCTGTATACCGTTCAATCGCCCTTTGCCGGCAACTTTATGAGAATGGCCGACCAGCTACAGGGCGAGGTGATCGTCGATAGCCTTCAAACTTTGCAGCTACGGTCGCTTTATAACTTAGGTGGAATGCAGTTTGTGATTCCCGAACCAGTGGTCAAGGGATCTTATGGGGTGGTCGAGGTGCCTGTAAATGAAGTGAACGACAACACGAAAGATGCCCTTGTGGTGGCGATTTCAAGCAATGGTCAAACGGTTGAAAAGAAATTGTTGGGCAGCAAAGGACCTTCCAATTTTTCTGGGACGTTCACCGTTGGCGGACTCGATTTTTCGCTTCGTTATGGTTCAAAAGAGCATCAGTTGCCTTTTGGTATCAGGCTCAACGATTTTATTGCCGAGAAATACCCGGGCACCGAAAAGGGGTATGCTTCATTCATGAGCAAGATCACCGTTGAAGATGAGCGACCTTTTGATTATGATATTTACATGAATCATGTGTTGGACCACGAGGGATATCGCTTTTTTCAATCTAGTTTTCACCCCGATGAAAAGGGCACGGTACTTTCGGTAAACCATGACATGTGGGGCACATGGATTACCTATATTGGCTATTTTCTGCTCTATCTGGGTCTTATGGGTATTATGTTCTTTGGCAAGACACGATTTAAATACCTGACCGATAAGTTGGATGAACTGAAGGCCAAGCGTGTGGCCATGACCTTGACATTCTTCTTGATATCGTTCGGTGCGATCGCACAAAAAGGGCATTCGCACAGTACTGTGCCGACCCAGCAGCAGGTCGATTCCATCATTAAGGCCACTGTCGTCTCACAAGACCATGCGGCCAAATTTGGTGAGTTGGTAGTGCAAGATGATGGGGGGCGCATGAAACCGATCAACACTTTCGCCTCTGAACTGTTGCGAAAGCTGCGTTTTAAGGATACTTATGAAGATTTGAATGCCGACCAAGTACTGCTGTCGATGATGATGAACCCCGCAGTCTGGTATAATACTGAACTTATCGCTTTAGATAAAAAAGGGCAAAACGATAGTATTCGTAAAGTCATCGGTATCGCCGAAGGAAAAAAATATGTCAAGGTTACCGATTTCTTTGATGCGCAGGGACACAATAAGATGGCTCCCTATCTTCAAGAAGCCTACGCCACCAATACCCCCAACAAGTTTCAACAAGATTTTAGGGACCTTGACCTTCGTCTTGGTCTATTGAACCGGGCGTTGAGCGGTGAGATACTCAAGATATTCCCGCTATTGAACGACGAGAACAACAAATGGATTTCTGCCATAGAATATCGTTCCGGACAATATCAGGTTCCCGATTCGCTCTACGCCAACTTCATTAAAAACGCGATTCCATTTTACCTGTCAACCTTACAAAATGCCGTCAAAACAGGTGATTATTCAGAACCTGACAGATTGCTGGGGGCCTTTCACCAAAACCAAAAAAACCATGGTGCCGAGGTACTGCCTTCAGAAAGAAAGGTGAAGACCGAGATTTTGTACAATAAGCTTGACATCTTCAATCGGTTGTACAAATACTATGCACTGGTCGGTGTGCTACTGTTTTTTATATTGATTTTCAGAATTTTTAAGGATCGCGAAATCTGGAAGGCCGGTACTTATTTCTTCAAAGGATTGATCTATTTGTTCTTCGTATGGCATACCGCCGGCCTGGTTCTACGATGGTACATATCTGGCCATGCCCCTTGGAGCGATGCCTACGAAAGTATTCTTTATGTATCGTGGGCCACCATGGGCATGGGGTTGTTGTTGGGTAGAAAAAATGACATGACCTTTGCCGCCAGTGCATTTGTGACCTCGTTATTGCTATGGATAGCCCATCAGAATTGGGTAGATCCGGCAATCGCCAATTTGGTGCCCGTGTTGGATAGTTATTGGTTGATGATCCATGTGGCGGTCATTGTGGGCAGCTATGGGCCATTGACGGTGGGCATGATCTTGGGGGTGGTTTCGCTGCTATTGGTTATCATGACCACCCAAAAGAACAAAAAGCGCATGGACCATAACCTTAAAGAGTTGACCATCATCAATGAACTGGCCCTTACGGTAGGGTTGGTAATGCTGACCATCGGTAATTTTTTGGGGGGTCAGTGGGCAAACGAAAGTTGGGGCCGCTACTGGGGTTGGGATCCCAAAGAAACATGGGCGCTCATCTCCATTATGGTGTACGCTTTTGTGCTGCACATGCGTTTGGTGCCCGGTCTGAGGGGGCGTTGGACGTTCAGTTTTGCAAGCATCCTTGCTTTTTCAAGTATTATGATGACCTATTTTGGTGTCAATTTCTATCTAGTGGGGCTGCATAGCTATGCCAGTGGTGATCAAGTGATTACCCCTTCATTTGTGTGGTATACCTTATTTGGCATCTTGCTTTTGGGCGGAATCAGTCTGTGGCGTTATAGGTTGCATTATACCAAATAAATCATTTTTATTTTTTCGGGATCAAAAAATCATGCATCTTTGCCCCATCATGAAGCTATAAGAATTATGTACGCCATAGATGTCTTTGGCCTGAGGCCAAAAAATTAAGTGCTGCCTACCGTTGGGCTGCGGCATCTTTTTTCCTTTTTTCAACATAATTCTTTATTTACAATGACGACTTCCAATAAAATTTCTTTAAGACAATTTCTCAGCTATTTCTGGATTGCCGTGACCGGAAAGGAAACCGAGTTTACCACGGGTAGTATACGTAGGGCAATATTTATGCTCAGTATTCCCATGATTCTTGAGATGATGATGGAATCGATATTCGCCATCGTCGATATTGCCTATGTCTCACAGGTCAGTGTGAACGCCGTGGCGACCATAGGTTTGACCGAATCGGTAATTACACTGGTCTACGCGGTCGCCATTGGCTTGAGTATGGCCGCAACGGCAGTAGTGGCCCGTAGGGTAGGTGAGAAAGACATCAAAGGTGCCCGTGAGGCCGCAGTACAAGCTATCGCCTTGGGCATTTTGGTATCGGTGATCGTAGGTATTATCGGATTTCTGTACGCCAAAGAGATTTTGGCCCTCATGGGTGCCGAGCCCGATTTGATCGCTGAGGGCTATGGCTATACCAAATGGCTTATAGGGGGCAATGCCACCATTATGCTGTTATTTTTGATCAATGCGATTTTTAGGGGAGCGGGCAATGCCTCCATCGCCATGTGGACCCTCGTTCTCTCGAATGGACTGAACATTATCTTAGACCCTTTTTTCATCTTTGGATGGGGCCCTTTTCCTGAATATGGGGTCATGGGAGCTGCGGTCGCGACCAATATAGGCCGCGGTACGGCGGTGCTTTTTCAATTGGGGATCCTATTCTTTGGATGGGGCAAGATCAAACTAATGGCGCAAGATCTGGTCTTGAACATCAGGGTCATGGTCAACTTGATAAAAGTGTCTTTAGGAGGCATCGCACAATTCTTGATCGGTACCTCTAGCTGGGTCTTTTTGATGCGCATCATGTCAGAGTTCGGAAGTGAGGTATTGGCGGGCTATACCATTGCCATTCGAGTGATAATGTTCACCCTCATGCCCTCATGGGGCATGAGCAACGCCGCGGCGACCTTGGTAGGGCAAAACCTTGGGGCAAAGCGGCCCGATCGTGCTGAAAAATCTGTTTGGAAAACAGGCAAGTACAATGCCTATTTCATGGGCTTTGTTTCTTTGATCTACCTGATTTTTGCCAAACAGATCATCAGCCTGTTCAACGATACGCCCAATGTGGTCGATAATGGTGCACTGTGTTTACAGATCATAGCGGCAGGCTATATTTTCTATGCCTATGGCATGGTGGTGACCCAAGCATTCAACGGTTCTGGAGATACACAGACGCCGACAAAGATCAATTTCGTCTCGTTTTGGTTGTTTCAATTGCCGGTGGCCTATCTGTTGGCGATTGTTTTGGGATTGGGCTCAAAAGGGGTGTTTATCGCCATTACCACCGCTGAGGTATTGTTGGCGGTACTGGCCATGATCTGGTTCAAAAAGGGCAATTGGAAAAAGGTACAGGTGTAGAGAGATATTTGCCATAGGGTCATTGGAGAAAACTTTCTTAAATGAATTCCATAACTTTAGCGATTCAAAATTGCTGTCGTAATGGATCAAGACCGTAGAGGAATCAATACCATTTGCACCCATGTGGGCGAGCTCGAGGACAAAGAGTACAAAGGATCGGTTTCGCCCCTGTACATGGGTTCTTCATATGCTTTTGAGGAAGTAGATATAAAACGGTATCCAAGATACTTCAACACCCCCAACCAAGAAGCACTATGCCAAAAGATCGCGGCCCTTGAACACGTCGGGTCGGCATTGATCTTCGGCAGTGGCATGGCCGCTATCAGTACGGCCTTGATGGCCTTTTTACAGGCAGGGGATCATATTGTACTGCAGCAGACCCTTTACGGCGGCACCTACAATTTCGTGGTTACCCAATTGGAAAAATATGGTATTTCCTATTCCTTTACCGAAGGTTGGCAGGCAGGGGATTTTGAGAAAGAACTAAGACCCAACACCAAGGTCATATATATCGAGACACCCTCAAATCCTTTGTTGACCATAACCGATATGGCCGCTGTGGCAGGGTTGGCACAAAAGCATGATGTTGTTTCGATGATCGACAATACGTTTGCTAGTCCGGTGAACCAGAACCCGATCGATTTTGGCATCGATGTGGTCATTCACAGTGCCACGAAATATATGGGAGGGCATTCTGATATCTGTGCAGGTGCCGTGGCTTGTTCAGCGGCCCATAGAGACCAAATCTGGCAGACGGCCATTTGTTTTGGGGGCAGCTTGAGTGATTATACGGTCTGGCTGCTTGAGCGCAGTATCAAAACAATGGGCATTCGCGTCAAGGCCCAAAACGAAAATGCCCAGAAGCTCGCTGAATTTTTGTCAGGAAACGATGATGTTGATCAGGTGTATTACCCAGGGCTTCCCACACATCCAGGCCATGAACTTGCCAAGAAGCAGATGAACGGTTTTGGGGGCATGTTGTCTTTTGAATTGAAAGAAGGATTGGATGCTTCCGAATTTATGAAATCCCTACAGTTGATAAAGCCTTCGATGAGTTTGGCGGGGGTCGAAAGTACAATGCTTTCGCCGGTCAAGACATCACATGCATTGATGAGTGCTGAAGACAGGGCAAGGCAAGGAATCAAAGATGGGCTCATCCGTTTTTCCGTAGGAATTGAAGAGACCGAAGATTTGATTATGGATATTGAACAGGCCTTAAAGCAAGTGAAATCCAAAACAGTATTGACCTAGATGGAATTAGATATTTTAGTATTTGGCTCCCATCCCGATGATGCAGAACTGGGGGCAGGGGCCACCATTGCAAAAGAAGCGGCACAAGGCAAAAAGGTAGGGATCATTGATTTGACGAGAGGAGAGTTGGGCACGCGCGGTACCGCAGAAGTAAGGGAAAGGGAGTCAGAAGAGGCCTCAAAAATCTTGGGACTTGCCGTGCGCGAAAACCTTTGCTTCGCTGATGGCTTTTTTGTCAATGATAGGCCGCACCAGTTGGAAGTAATCAAGATGATTCGTAAATATCGCCCGAAAATAGTGCTTTGCAATGCGGTTGAGGATCGCCATATCGATCATGCCAGGGGCAGTAAATTGGTTAGTGACGCTTGCTTTTTGAGCGGTCTTGTCAAAATCGACACCAAATTGGAAGATGATGATGAAGAATGGCAAGAGCCTTGGAGACCAAAAGCTGTTTACCATTACATTCAATGGAAAAATCTGGAGCCTGATTTTGTGGTAGACGTGTCAGATTATATCGAAGTAAAGAAAAAGGCCATCATGGCCTACGGTTCACAGTTTTATGACCCAAAAAGCAAGGAGCCCGAGACCCCCATCAGCAGCAAAAATTTTATAGACAGTGTTATCTACAGGGCAAGGGATTTAGGAAGATTGATAGGTGTTGGCCATGCCGAGGGTTTTACCGTAGAACGGAATATCGGAGTACGATATTTAGATGATCTGATTTAGCTGGCCTTTTTGTATTTCTTGTTCGCTTTGGGTACCGTAAAGTAGAAACAAGACCCTTTTTTCACGAAGCTCTCAACCCATATTTCCCCTTTATTTTTATGTACCATTTCTTTACAAAGCGAAAGGCCAAGGCCGGTACCTTTCTCGTTGTTCGTACCGTAGGTGGTGAAATTCGAGTTTTCAGAGAAGATCATACTCTGTGTGTTGGGATCCATGCCGATACCCGTGTCACGTACGGTGATCTCCCAATTTTCCTTTTTTTCAACGGCTTTGATATTGATAAGCCCGTTTTCGGGGGTAAATTTTAGCGCATTGCTGATCAGGTTTCGCACCACGATATCGATTTGGTTTTTATCTGCCCATGCATAGGCATTGTCGGGTAGTTCATTGATCAAGCGTATCGATTTTTTGATGGCGATTTTAGAAAGTAGATTGATGTTTTCCTCTACGATGGAATTCAGCGAAATTCGCCTGGGTTTGGTTACCGCCCCGTTCATTTGGGTTTGCCCCCAAGAAAGTAGGTTATTGAGCGTAAATGAGATACTATCAACATCTGATTTCAACTTGGGCATCTGGCCGACAAATTCATCTTTGGTGAGATCACCTCCTGAAAAAAGGTCCAGAAGGCTTTGCAGGGCTCCTATGGGACCTCTTAGGTCGTGACCAATAATTGAGAACAGTTTGTCTTTTGTGGTATTGATCTCCTTGAGTTCTATTTCATTTTCCTCCAAAGATTTTGTTTTGCATTGAAGTTCTTTGTAAAGCCTTTTCTGCATTTTTTGGTTACGGTATACCAAAAAAGTAATGGCCAATAAAATGAAAAAGATGACAAATGCCAATATGGTATAGTTTCGTTGTTTGGCAAGGCTACGATTGTTTTCATCAATAAGTTCTTGTTTCTGTTTTTCATAGCCAAGTTTAACCTTGAGCATCGCCAAACTTTTTTCGGTATCCCTTCGTGATAAGACTTTTGAAAGTCGCTGATAAATTTCGTGATACTTTAAGGCGGTGTCGAAATCCGATCTTTTTTTCCCAATTTCATATAGCGTTTTTGAGCAATCTTTCTGCCCTTCGAGCGATTTTATTTTTTTTGATATGTCGAACCCTTGCAACGCATAAATTTCGGCAATACTGTCATTCTCTTGCCCTAAATGTGCTTGTGACATGCCATTTAACAGGTCAATTTTAGCACGGTCATCATCAAGGCCCTCATGTAGAAGTTGACTATGATCATACCAATAAAGAGCCCACTTATATCTTTCTTGTTTAAGGTAAATTTTTCCCTTTACCTCATACGCATAGGCCAACCAATCGAGTATTTCATGTCGCTCAAAAATGTTTATACTTTGATTGATGTTGAACATTGCATAGTCGAATTTTTCGATGTCGGCATATAAAGAGGCAACATTGCTCATGGTCTCGGCCGAGGGAATCGGTTTGCCTACGCTTTCATTGATATCTTTTACTTTTTCATAAAAATCTAAGGCACTATCATAGTCGCTTTGGGCGGCATATAGATTTGCGATATTCTCATTGAGAATCGACAGCATTGGCAAGTCATTTTCCTTTTCAGCCAATTCAATGGTCAAGAGATAGATATTCAGGGCTTTTGCATTGTCACCCAAATAGGCATGTTCACCGGCCAGGCTGTTGCGTGCCTTGATTATAAGCTTATTGTTATTTGTTGAACTTGCCTCATTCAACGCACTGGTAAAATAGCGAATGGCCTTTTCTGAATTTCCCTGGTCAGAAAAGAAAGCACCCAATTCTAAAAGCGCCATACACTTTCCTTTTGAATAGTTTGCCCGTTCACTTAGTTTCAATGCGTTTTTTGAAAGTAAAAGCAGGCTATCTGAATTGTAATAGCGATATTTTAAGGCCAAACTGTTCAACAAGTCGATGTAAATGGTATCCTTTTGGTAGAATCCTCTTGCCTTTTCAAGCGACTTAATCTTATGCAGAAGACTGTCCCTGGTACTTTTTTGGGCTAGTACAGGTGTAAACGATATAGCAATCCAAAGTAAGAACAGCAAAGCTGCTCTACATGGGCTAGGTTGAGGGTTTATGGTTTTATAGTTTAGGCCCATTTGCCGTATTGAACATAAGTAAATATAAAATTAAGAGTGTGGTGAATGATAGGCCAATTATTGTTGTGAACGGGAGTTTTTTGTGTGTTTGGTCTATAAAACCGTGCAGTTCATCGATTAATATAAGAAAAATACTACAAATACAAAACATTTTTCCCCAAATGTTATTCAAAGTCTTGATAGGTAAAGAATGTTGGCTTTCAATACCGGTTGCCACAAACCATTTTGTTGTATAACGGCCATATGGTGAATAGAGTTTAGAAAAATTTTATGTGCCCATTTATTTGGAGGGATAGTTGAAAAAAAATTACATTTGCATCCGCTCAAACGGTGGTTGTAGCTCAGCTGGTTAGAGCGCTGGATTGTGGTTCCAGAGGTCGCCGGTTCGAACCCGGTCTTCCACCCTAAAGGTTGATCAAAGTCTCTGCATTTTATTGTGGGGACTTTTTTTTGATACCGAAAAGTAGGGTGAGAACCCTGTGCCGAATTAGTTATTGATAGGTAAAGAGAGCAACATTAAACATTAGCTAGTAGCCTTTAGTCGTCAGCTGTTAACCAATAACCTTTAAGTCTTTAGTCTTTAGTCTTTAGTCGTTAGCCGTTAACCAATAACCATTAAGTCTTTGGTCATTAGTCTTTAGTCGTTAGCCGTTAACCAATAACCATTAAGTCTTTAGTCTTTAGTCGTCCACGATTAACCATTAACTACTAACTACTAACTATTAACTATTAACTATTAACCATCAACCATCAATTCGCCTTATCCACCGCAACTTTGGCATCTCGATTGGCTATTTCCCAAGCGGTATGAAACACTAGCCTAGTACGTTTTTCAAGCAGATCATATTCAATCTTGTCTGGGGTATCACCTGGGCGGTGGTAGTCTTCATGTGTACCGTTGAAATAAAAGATGATCGGAATATTGTTCTTGGCAAAATTATAATGGTCACTACGGTAATAAAATCGATTGGGGTCATTTTCATCGTTGTAGGTATAATCAAGTTCGAGATTTATATATTTTTGGTTGATGGCTTCCGACAATTCGTGCAGTTCGGTACTCAGCTTGTCTGAACCAATCAAGTAGATATAATTACTATTGCCTTCCCGTTTAGGGTCAATTCTGCCTATCATATCGATATTCAGGTTCGCAACCGTTTTTGATAATGGAAATATGGGCTCATAATCGGTATAGTACATTGAGCCAAGTAATCCTTTTTCCTCGCCGGTAACATGCAACAATACAATAGATCTTTTGGGCGGATGGCCATTTTCTTCGGCTTCTTTAAAGGCCTCTGCTATTTCAAGCAAGGCCACGGTGCCCGAACCATCGTCATCGGCACCATTGTTTATTTGTCCGTCGGCGGTGATACCGATATGATCTAAGTGAGATGAAATGACCACGTATTCATCGGGCTGCTCTGAGCCTTTGATATAGGCAATCACATTTTCTGAATCTACTTGTTGATTGGCACTCTTGATATTCAAATCAACTTGCGCTGAAATGACCTTTGGCCCATCATCGGTCTTAATGTTTTTGTGCAGTGCCTGAGTAGCGGTTTCGTTCAATAGCACAAAGAAAAAACCTGAACGGTCACCTTTCAGTTGCATACGGCCACTTCCATTTGTTTTCATAAATGAAAAATACCCACCATATCTTGCAAAATTCTTTTCATCAAAATATAGAAATCCCTTTGCTCCTTTTTTTTGGGCGATTTCCATCTTTTTTCCCAATGATTCGGACATATTGCTCCATACCGACTTTTCTTTGCTTCCCGATATGATGTAGGTGCCGTCATCACGCATGGGCTCACCCGACTTTGCCAAAACCAGTTTTTCCGATACGTTTAAACCACTATAATCTGAATGGTCCCCATCTTCAATACCGTAGCCTACATAAACCACCTCACTGAAAGAACCATCCGCTGCAGAGAAGGTCAGTATTTCTTCACCCAATTGAAACGTTGTGTCATTGATGGTCATATCACCTTCGGGTACTTGGCTCAACTCAAGTGGCACCTTTTGAAAATAATCGCCATTTGGCTTGGCCGCTGGCACGCCCAAGTGCTCATATTGGCCTTTTAGATATTCAACTGCCTTTTTTTGGCCTTGTTTACCTGTTTCCCGCCCTTCAAATTCATCTGAGGCATAGACGAAAAGCATTTCTTTTAACTCTTCACTGGTGATGGTCTCGGCATATCGGGTCGGTTCGACCATTTGCTCTTGCTCGACCGTGTTTTTGGATACGGTTTTTTGCGATGAGTTACAGGCCAGTATGAGGGCCGTTGTCAACAAGACTATTCTTTTCATGGATTCAACTTTGAAGTTCTTCAAAAATAGTCAAACAAGAAGAAACAGACCCATACGTTCAAACCGTTCAAAGACCCCTGCGATGTTTCAATGGCGTTATTCCCTTTATCTAATAGAATTTTCTCATGTTGGCACAGTTTGTCATGGTACCTTTTGCCATGGTCAACTCGCCCCACCAGGTTTTCATTTGGCTTTTTGGGAATCTTAAAAGGATATATTTTTATTCTGTGCCAAAAATATCCGGTTTATATCTTTTCTTATAACAAGATGGATAATATAGTGCATAATATGGCTAAAATTCATTAATTTTCCTTGTGGTCTATCCATTACTTTTACCTCCAAAATAGATGATATGTTGCAGTTTGAATGGAAAGGCGTCATGCCTGCAGTAACCACAAAGTTTACCAAAGACGATCGTCTTGATATTGAAATGTTTTCAACCAACATCAAGGCTCAATTGGATGCCGGTGTAAGCGCAATAATTTTGGGGGGAACCTTGGGAGAGGCGAGTACGCTCAACGATGATGAAAAGAAAACCTTGCTGGCCCATACCGTAAGTTTGGTCGGCGATCAGGTGCCTGTTGTCCTGAACATCGCAGAGCAATCGACAAAAGAAGCTGTTTCAGTTGCCGAAAATGCACAACGCCATGGCGCAAGTGGTTTGATGATGTTGCCACCAATGCGCTACAAGGCAACGGATCATGAAACGGTCATGTATTTCAAGACAGTGGCGCAAAGCACTGATCTGCCCATTATGATCTACAACAACCCTGTTGACTATAAAATTGAGGTTACTCTTGATATGTTTGATGAATTGTTGAAACACGACAATATTCAAGCTGTAAAAGAATCCACAAGAGACCTGACCAATGTGACACGCATCAAAAATGCCTTTGGTGACCGATTGAAGATTCTTTGTGGGGTCGATACCGTTGCCCTTGAAAGCATTCTGATGGGCGCAGATGGTTGGGTGGCCGGCTTGGTATGTGCCTTTCCCAAAGAAACGGTCGCCATTTATAAACTTGCCAAGGTGGGTAGAATTGAAGAAGCAAGGCAAATCTTTAGATGGTTCTTACCTTTGTTGGAGTTGGATATCAATCCGCAACTGGTTCAAAACATCAAACTGGCCGAGGTGGCCACAGGTTTGGGAACCGAAAACGTACGTGCCCCGCGACTGCCGCTACAGGGTACGGAACGCAAACGTGTGTTGAAGATTATTGAGAAGGGGGTACAATCACGCCCCCAATTGCCTGATTTTAAAAACATTTAGATGATTACTGGAAAAAACTACATTGGCAACCGTCTTTCCGCTCTGGGAAGCAAAACATACCAAACGTTCAATCCGCAATTGAACATCGAGAATGGGCATACCTTTTCTGAAGCGTCAAAAGATGAAATTGACGAAGCGGTCAATTTGGCCGCTGAAGCCTTTAAAAGGTTCAGAACCATTTCTCGAGTGAAGAAAGCTATCTTTTTGAGAGCCATTGCCGATGAAATTCTCAATTTGGGTGATACACTTCTCAACACCTATTGTTCTGAATCAGGGCTTCCGAAAGGTCGTGCAGAGGGTGAACGTGGCCGAACGATTTTTCAACTACGTACTTTTGCCGATTTGGTCGAGCAGGGCAGTTGGGTAGAGGCCTCGATTGATACGGCCATTCCCGACAGAACGCCCGTACCAAAACCCGATTTGCGAAAGATGTTCATACCCATTGGGCCCATTGTGGTATTTGGGGCGAGCAATTTTCCACTTGCCTATTCAACGGCAGGAGGCGATACAGCAGCAGCGTTGGCAGCGGGCTGCCCCGTCATTGTCAAATCGCACCCCATGCATGCCGGAACGAGCGAATTGGTCGCTTCGGCAATTATCAGGGCTGCCCATGACACCGATATGCCCAATGGCGTTTTTTCAAACCTCAACAGTTCAGGTATCGAAGTGGGTCAACATTTGGTGCAGCACCCCAAGGTAAAGGGGGTCGGTTTTACGGGCAGTATTCGAGGTGGTCGCGCCCTCTACGATTTAGCTGCCAAACGCCAAGAACCCATTCCTGTTTTTGCCGAGATGGGTAGTGTCAATCCCGTAGTGTTGTTGCCCGAAGCCCTTAAAAAAAATAGCGATGGGTGGGCAGAGACCTATGCAAAATCCATTACGTTGGGCACAGGGCAGTTCTGTACCAATCCAGGGTTGCTATTGGGCATCAAGAGCGATGGTTTGGATGAATTCATTAAAAAATTGGCTGATGGGATCGTGCAAATAGCACCCAGTTGTATGTTGCATCCTAACATAATTGGGGCCTACGAAAAGAATAAGTCAAGGGCATTGGCACAGTCTGAACTGAGTTTGGTGGCTGATTTTGAAGATGATGTTGCAACGAACTATGCCCGACAGGCACTGGCTACGGTCGATGGGACCGATTTTCTCGAAAACCCGTCCCTGCATCAAGAAGTGTTCGGGCCATTTTCGATAGTGGTACAATGTAAGGATGCCAAAGAATTGGAGCGGGTCATTTCTAGGCTAGAGGGCCAGCTCACAGGTACTCTTATTGCTGATAATGAGGAAGTAATCAAATACGGTTCAATAACCGAAGCATTAAAGAACAGGGTAGGCCGCATTATTTTCAACGGGGTGCCCACGGGCGTTGAGGTGTGCCCTTCGATGACACATGGCGGGCCCTATCCTGCATCTACAGATAGTCGTTTTACAGCGGTGGGCATCCATTCGATCAAACGGTGGGTACGTCCTTTCAGTTTTCAAGATTGGCCAAACGATTTGCTTCCTGAGGAGTTAAAAAATGAAAATCCGTTGAAAATCAACAGGTTGGTGAATGGCG
>JANQOD010000196.1 GCA_028289745.1 Allomuricauda sp.
TGTATCAAGAAGGGACAGCCATACCCTTGACCAAGATGTCAAGATGTATTTCTACAACCAAGTGGTGGCCATGGATGGTTTTATCGCTTCGTGGGATTCTAAAATGTTCTATGACTATGCACGGCCCTATGCCTTGGTACACGAATATTACGGCGGCAAGACCATTACGGGCTGGGGCGGCCCTGGCAAGGGAATGATCGAAATGGACGGTAACCAATGGCGGCCCTATTCCCCTGATGTTTTCTTATGCCCGCCATTTCCAAGTTATACCTCGGGCCATAGCACCATCAGTGGTGCTTGCGGTGAAGCGTTAAAGTTATGGACGGGCAGCGATGAGTTTGGCGAAGAAGTAGAATTGGTCGCCGGGGCATTGACGCATCCCCAACATTTGGGTGATACTGTCACCTTAAAATTTCCCACCTTTACAGAGACCGCTGAAATGGCAGGAATATCAAGGGTCATGGGTGGTTACCATGTTCAGGCCGATAATGTGGCCGGATTGAAATTGGGGCGCGATGTGGCCCATGAAGTATGGAAATTCTACAAAAAGCACATTGGTGATGAATAACAATACCCCCATCAATTATGTGGAATTCAAGTCCAACAATCTAGAAGAAACCAAGAAATTTTACAGCGAGGCCTTTGGTTGGACATTTACGGATTACGGCCCCACCTATACCGCCTTTTCAGAAAGTGGTTTGGAAGGCGGTTTTGAATTGACCGAAGCACCCCTGGTCAATGGTGCCTTGATCGTGCTGTACCACAAAAATCTGGAAGCGATCAAAGATAGAGTGATGGGGTTGGGTGCTAAGATTTCAGTTGATATTTTTTCGTTTCCTGGGGGTAGGCGCTTTCATTTTTTGGATTCATCGGGTAATGAATTGGCTATTTGGAGCGACCGATAATGTCATAAAAAAACAGCGCCCAAATGGGCGCTGTTCATCTTCTGATTCATAGCAAAAATCAGTTTAAATCAAAGCGATCAGCGTTCATTACTTTTACCCAAGCCTTCACAAAATCACTCACAAATTTTTCTTTGCTGTCATCTTGCGCATATACTTCGGCATACGAACGTAGAATAGAATTGGAACCGAACACAAGGTCGACCCGGGTTGCCGAGTACTTATAGTCATCTGTTGCTCGGTCACGTATTTCATAAATTCCATTATCAACCGGTTTCCAAACATTGCCCATATCGGTCAGGTTCACGAAAAAATCATTGGTCAATGCCCCCAAATTATCGGTAAATGCCCCGTGGCGTGTTCTGCCGTGATTGGTACCCATTACCCGCATACCACCGATCAACACGGTCATTTCTACAGCGGTCAGCCCCAACAACTGGCTTCGGTCCAACAACATTTCCTCGGGAGTTGAAGCATATTCTTGCTTTTGATAGTTTCTAAACCCATCCGCAAACGGAAGCAACACCTCAAAAGAAGCCGCGTCGGTCTGTTCAGCCGTTGCATCGCCACGGCCGGGAGAAAACGGCACTTCAATGGAATATCCTGCCGCTTTTGCAGCTTTCTCTACACCGACATTACCGGCCAGTACAATAACATCGGCCACGCTGATACCAAATTCAGCGGCAATGGGCTCCAAAACGCCAAGTACTTTATTCAATCGTTCTGGTTCATTGGCCTCATGAGTGCTCTGTGGTGCCAATCTGATACGGGCACCATTGGCGCCTCCGCGCATATCAGAACCCCTAAAGGTTCGGGCACTGTCCCAAGCCGTAGATACCATTTCAGAAACCGAAAGGTCTGTAGCTTCTATTTTGGCTTTTACCGCCGCTACATCATAATTCTTTTTACCAGCAGGTACTGGGTCTTGCCAAATCAAATCTTCTTTCGGCACATCGGGACCAAAATAGCGGACCTTTGGGCCCATGTCTCTGTGCGTCAATTTAAACCATGCACGGGCAAAGGCATCTGAAAAAGCATCAAAATCGTTTTTGAACCGCAAAGAAATCTCCTTGTAAATCGGGTCTACCCGCATGGCCATATCGGCGTCGGTCATTATCGGGCTTGTTCTTGTGGTCAAGTCTTCCACATCTACCGGCATATCTTCTTCAGCAATATCAACAGGTTGCCATTGGTGCGCCCCGGCCGGACTCTTTTTTAGTTCCCATTCATGATCAAAGAGCATTTCAAAATAGCCATTGTCCCATTTCGTGGGATGGGTGGTCCATGCCCCTTCAAGACCGCTGGTAACCGCCGTTCTGCCTTTGCCGTCAGTTGGGCTGGTCCATCCAAAGCCTTGTTCCTCAATGGGTGCTCCTTCGGGCTCTGGGCCCAATGCCCCTGCATCGCCATTACCATGGGCTTTACCGACCGTATGGCCCCCAGCGGTCAGTGCTACGGTCTCTTCATCGTTCATGGCCATTCTTGCAAAGGTTTCACGAATGTGCAAGGCCGTTTTGGCAGGGTCAGGGTTGCCATTCACCCCTTCGGGATTCACATAGATCAAGCCCATGTGTACCGCAGCCAAAGGATTTTCTAAGGTCGATGCGTCATCTAAATTTCCATAGCGATTTTCACTGGGCGCCAACCATTCTTTTTCTGAACCCCAATAGGTATCCCTTTCAGGGTGCCAAATATCTTCTCGGCCAAACCCAAAACCAAAAGTCTTAAGGCCCATGCTCTCATAGGCAATGTTCCCCGCCAAAATCAAAAGGTCGGCCCAACTGACGGTATTGCCATATTTCTTTTTAATGGGCCATAACAAACGTCTTGCCTTGTCTAAACTGGCGTTATCGGGCCAAGAATTCAAAGGGGCAAAACGCTGGTTGCCGGTACCGCCACCGCCACGACCGTCAGACGTTCGGTAAGACCCGGCCGCATGCCAGGCCATTCTAATGAACAATCCGCCATAGTGCCCCCAATCGGCAGGCCACCAATCTTGACTATCGGTCATGAGTTCATGAAGGTCTTTTTTGAGGCCTTCAACATCCAATTTTTTCAGTTCTTCTTGGTAATCAAAATCTTCACCCAGCGGATTGGTCTTGGTATCGTGTTGGTGCAGAATGTCTAGGTTCAAAGTGTTCGGCCACCAACCGGTCACGCTGGTTTCAGCGATGGTCGTGTTGGCGCCTTTTAAAAAAGGGCATTGGCTCGGGTCGCCGTTTCCGTTGTGTGAATGATCCATATCAATAGTGTTTTTAGATTTTCCGTTTTAAAAGTAGTACTATCAACCTTAAAATTAATGAGACGGTAATCTATTTGCGTTATGTGGATATTACGATTGACTATGGAAGTGTAAAAACCGATTGGTTTTGGTTATTTTAGCTCTGCACCTATTAAGGGATATAGATCATATGATCTATATTTCTATACTATACCCCTTTTAACCACTCTTTGATCGCCACCGCTTTTTCAATGACCCCTTTGACCTCAGCAATGGCAACGCGTTCTTGTTGCATGCTATCGCGATGGCGAACGGTCACGGTTTCATCTTCCAACGTTTGGTGGTCAACGGTGATGCAGAATGGTGTGCCCACGGCATCTTGCCTGCGGTAACGACGGCCCACCGCATCTTTTTCGTCATAGGCCACATTGAAATGCCATTTCAGGTCATCGACCATTTTTTGGGCAATTTTGGGAAGGCCATCTTTTTTGACCAATGGCAATACAGCGGCCTTATTGGGGGCCAATACCGCCGGCAATTTCAGCACCGTTCGTGTGGTGTTGTTAGCCAATTGCTCTTCTTGGAGCGCATTTGAAAAAACGGCCAAAAACATACGATCCAAACCAATGGAGGTCTCTAAAACATAGGGCACATAGCTCTTGTTTTCTTCGGGATCGAAATACTGGAGCTTTTTGCTGGAGTATTTTTCGTGGTTGGCCAAGTCAAAATCGGTTCGTGAATGTATGCCCTCCAACTCTTTGAACCCAAACGGAAACTTGAATTCGATATCGGCGGCTGCATCGGCATAATGCGCCAGTTTCTCATGGTCATGAAAACGGTAATTGTCTTCACCCATGCCCAATGAAAGGTGCCATTTCATTCTTTTTTCCTTCCAAGCCTCATACCATTCTTTTTGGGTGCCCGGTTTGATGAAGTACTGCATCTCCATCTGCTCAAACTCGCGCATACGGAAAATGAACTGGCGGGCGACAATCTCATTTCGAAACGCTTTTCCGGTTTGTGCGATGCCAAACGGGATCTTCATGCGCCCTGTTTTCTGAACGTTCAAGAAGTTCACAAAAATACCTTGGGCGGTCTCTGGGCGCAAGTACAGGTCCATGGCACTCTCAGCAGTGGAACCCAGCTTTGTGCCGAACATGAGATTAAATTGTTTAACATCTGTCCAGTTCTTAGATCCCGAAAGCGGGCAGGCTATCCCTAACTCTTCTATAAGGGCTTTTACATCGGCCAGATCTTCCTTTTCCAACGATTTGCCCAAGCGCTTTAAAATGCCATCGGCCTTCTGGCGGTATCCCAAAACACGGGTATTGGTAGATAGAAACTCCTGCCTATTGAAAGCATCGCCAAAACGTTTCGCCGCTTTGGCCACTTCTTTATCGATCTTTGCTTCGATCTTGGCGACATGGTCTTCGACCAAAACATCGGCGCGATAGCGCTTTTTGGAATCTTTGTTGTCGATCAAGGGATCGTTGAAGGCATCTACGTGGCCAGAGGCTTTCCAAGTGGTAGGATGCATGAAGATGGCGGCATCGATGCCCACAATATTATCATTGAGCTGCACCATGGCCCGCCACCAATACTCGCGAATATTGTTCTTGAGCTCGATCCCGTTTTGGCCGTAGTCATAAACCGCGCTCAATCCGTCATAGATTTCGCTCGACTGAAAGATATATCCATATTCTTTCGCGTGCGAAATGACTTTCTTAAAAATGTCTTCTTGATTTGCCATTGCGCAAAAATAGTACAATGGCCCAAAGCGGGGAAAATTATTTCAATTGAAATTCAGTGGAGGCCAATAGCCTTTCGTCTTCAAAGACATTAAGGGTATAAATGCCTTCTTGCAAAGAGCCCTCGGGAACGGTTATGGCATCACAAACGCTCATTTCTTCACCCATGTACAAGACCTCTACCCTTTTACTGTAGGTATTGCCACTGACCGATACCGTGTTCGCGTTATCTTCAATGACGCTCATATTGGGGTCCAAAAATTGGAAATAGATTACTTTTACCTGACCTTCTTCATTGGGGTTGCCCATAATCGTTACACAGCCCCTCATTTTTTCAATGGTCGAGGCCTTGTTCGTCTTCAGGGGTCTTCCGGCCCGCAGTCTGAAACCACTGCCTTCGGCATCTTGAAGTTTCAAATAACTCTTGATTTTCAGTTCTTTGCTGAGCTCTTTGTTTTTTTGGCGCAAAAGGGCCTCTGCCTGTTCAAGCGAATTGCTCTTACCCCTTAATTCTTCCAATTGTTTGCGGGTCTCTTCAAAGCGACTCGCCAAAAGACTGTTGTTATATCGAAGAAAATTATTTTTGAGCTTGAGGCTATCGTACCTTATTTCAAGTTCTCGAAGTGCTTTTCTACTTTCCTTGAGTTTCGCAATCGAAAAATTGAGCCTGCCTACCGAATCTAACAATTGCTGCACTTTTACGCGTGAATCGTTCAATTCTATCTCGTTCACCTCGTTCAGTCCCGACAAACGGTCTACCTCTGCTCTC
>JANQOD010000201.1 GCA_028289745.1 Allomuricauda sp.
GATGAACTATAACTATGAAGGCTATCCTTTGGTGGCCTCATTGACCAAGATTACCCAGTTGCAAGCCGATGTCAAGGCCACCGAACAAGAAATCTTGAAAGGTTTGTTGGAAGGCAATTTGACCGCAGCCGTTTCTTTGAAGAATTTCTCAACCTTGTTAGATCAAGAAAAATCAGTATTCTATGCCGGTGAGCCATTTAAAGGCAGCTTGGTGTTGGGTAAGACCGACAAAACCTCCAAGCCGGTAAAAGCTGACTTGACCTTAGACGGCAGAAAGTTGACAGAAGGAAAAGATTACGCCTTAGAAGCAGGTGGAGTCAAACTTTTGATCAGTGCAGGTGCTGCGGGCGACCATGAATTGAAAGGTCAGTTGACGTATATGCAAGATGGTAGCGAGGTGCCCGTTGATGTGAGCAATACCTTCTCAACAATCAACAAGCCCAATGCCGCTGTGATTGCCGCAGACAAAATGAACGTGGTCTATAGAGGGGTTTCTAACCCAATGACCATTTCTATTCCCGGTATCCCTGATAACAAGGTTACAGCTTCAGCTCCTGGTTTGAGCAGAAGAAGCGGTAGCAAGTATGTCATGAACCCCGGTACAGGTAGAGAAGTAACCATTAGTGCCTCAGGTGTATTGCCCGATGGTACCCGAATCAGCACTCCTGCAACCTTCCGTATCAAAGATATCCCAAGACCTGGGGGTACGGTACGTGGCGAGGCAGGTAGTATCAAAATGCCTAGAAGAAACCTCGAGATATCGACCATTGGCGCTATGCTTGAAGATTTTGATTTTGACTTGAACCTTGCCGTAAGTGGCTTCAAGTTCAAAGTGCCCGGTCAGCCTACCGTTGAGGTACAAGGCAATAAATTGGATTCTCGTGCCAAGTCGGCCCTGAAAAGAGCCAGAAGGGGTGATGCCGTTCAGGTATTCGATATCAAAGCATATATCACCAACAACAGAACCTATAAGTTGAAGAAGGTTTCACCTGTGGTGGTTGAGCTTACAAACTAATAAAGCAATAGAAGCATGATCATGAATTGGAAAAATGTATTGATTGTTGGAGCTATAAGTCTTTTGCCCGCCTCAATGATGGCCCAGGCGAACATCTTGAACGCCAAAAAGCCTGAGGATGTCGGTAAAAAGACCGAGTCTCAATTGGCATTGGACAATGACGCCCCTTTAGAATATGGCTATGTTGACGATAGGGACATTCTCTGGTCAAAAACCGTATGGGAAGTCATCGACCTCGATGAGCGTGTAAACTTTCCGTTGTACTATCCAACCGATACCATCGGTATCAGTAAAGACAGAAGGTCATTGTACCATGTTATGATGAAGAACATCAGAAATGGTAAGTTGACCGATGTGTACACGGATTCATATTTTACCGAAAAGCGAAATTTCAACGATTTACAGGCTACCTTGAGCAAGGTCGATACCACTGACCTTGGGTACGAGCAATTGAATGCCGGTGAGCAGATTTCACAAGAGTTCATCAACCAGCGTGACCTGAACGCAGCAGATATTGAAGAGTACCGTATCAAAGGCATTTGGTACTTCGATAAACGCCAAGGTGAGTTGAAATACCGTCTTTTGGGCATTGCCCCAGTGGCTCCCGATGTAAACTTCATAGATGACGAATCAATGGATCCAGGTGAAAACAAGGTAGAACTGTTTTGGGTATGGTACCCCAGTGCACGACAGATCTTGCACGATGCCAAGGTATACAACCAACAGAACTCCGCTCGCCCTATCTCATTTGATATGCTGCTGAACGCTAGAAGGTTCAACGGTGTCATCTACAAAGAAGAAAATGTGCACGGAGACCGCAAGATTTCCGATTATATTGCAGACAATGCACTGTTCCAACTATTGGAGGCCAATAGGATTAAAGAGCACATCCGCGATAGGGAACAGGATATGTGGGCGTATTAAGCCTTAACTTTTCCAATTCAACAGATTAAAGCGTCCTGAGTTTTTCAGGACGTTTTTTTTGCCCGCCTTATAACGAAGAGGCATTCCCAAAAAAGGATTATACCTTTGTCGCATGCTCGATTATTTGGTCGTTGGTCTTGGTCTCGCAGGAACCGTTTTCTGTGAAGCGCTCGAAGAGCAGGGCAAGACCTTTCATGTGGTCTCAGATGCCTCACAGCAAGCTTCCTTGGTGGCAGGGGGGGTGTACAACCCAGTAATCCTCAAGCGCTTTACCATGGCATGGAAGGGTGATGGGCAAATGAAAATCGCTATTCCTTTTTACAAAAAACTGGAGAAAAAGTTAAATGTTCGACTCGATCACACGCTTCCAGTGCTGAGAAGGTTTGCTTCTGTTCAAGAACAGAACCTTTGGTTTGAAGCAGCTGAAAGACCCGGCCTTAGACGGTTTCTATCACCGAGGATCCTTGAGAACGACAATCCGAAAATTGATGCCCCTTTTGGCTTTGGGCAGGTGTTGTGCACCGGTTGGATAGATACCGAAACATTGATTCGTACGTATAAGTCGTACTTATCTTCAAATGGGGCCCTGACCGAAAGACATTTTGACTTTTCGGAGCTAAAGGTTGCCGATGATTTTGTCAGTTATGGAGAATTAAGTGCGCGACAAGTGGTCTTTGCCACCGGATACGGATTAAAGCAAAACCCATTTTTCAATTATCTGCCCTTGAACGGAACCAAGGGAGAGTTATTAACGATCAAATGTCTTGGGCTAAATGAGAAAAGCGTCATCAAATCGTCGGTCTTTATCATTCCGTTGGGTCAAGATCTGTATCGGGTCGGGGCCACCTATAAATGGAAAGACAAGACCCCTCTACCCACAGAAGAAGCCAGGGCAGAGCTGTTGCAAAAGGTGCGTACTTTCTTGAAAGCTGATTTTGAAGTGGTCGATCACGTAGCTGGCATCAGGCCCACCGTAGCAGACAGAAGACCTTTGGTGGGGCGGCATCCTAGGTACAGAAGAGTGTATGCGTTGAACGGTTTTGGCTCAAGGGGCGTGCTCATTGGCCCCTATGCCACCAATCAGTTGTTGGGCTTCATCGAGAATGGTACGCCTTTAGATACCGAAATGGATATCGCACGGTTTGCCAAAAAGTACTACACCGACTGATTTCTCAGTTTACCGGGGTCGTATTTCACGAAGAAATTGATCCAAATATTCCTTGATAATCTGATGATGACCGGCAAAAACACGACCAAAGTGCCGATGATGGCAAAAAAAGTGAATTTTAGGGAAGCACCTAAGAACAAAAAGGAAATCACGAATGCCGCCACGGCAAATGCCACCCCCACGGCATAGCTCACGTACATGGCACCATAAAAGAACGAGGGTTCCATCTTGTATTTGCAACCACAGTGCGAACATTTTTCGTGCATCTCAAAAAGTGCGGAAAGATTGTACGGATTCTTGTTCTTGTACATGCTCTCTTGATGGCACCTTGGGCAACTTCCTGTTAAAATACTGTAGAGTTTATTTCCTTTTTTTAACATTTGCAGCGTTTTTGGGCAAAATTACGAATTTGTATCTTCCT